>JAFYZG010000151.1 GCA_017548825.1 Oscillospiraceae bacterium | reverse complement strand
GCTCATATAGTTCAGATCCTCAAATGCGGACTGGTTGTCCACGGCCTGGTCGTACTTTGACATGCCGTCTTTCGCGAAGCAGATCTCAATGTCTTCCTTTGAGGCAGGCGCCATAAGGCTCTGCGGGCAGATTACGGAGGTGTCTCTGACCATATCGGGGACGCCCTTCTCATCCAGGAAGGAGATGAGGGCTTCTCCGACTCCGAGTTCAGAGATCCTTTTTTCTGCATTGAAAGCGGGGTTCTGACGCATGGTGGATGCGGCGGCTCTCACGGCTTTCTGCTCGGCGGGCGTGTAGGCTCTGAGAGCATGCTGTACGCGGTTGCTCAGCTGTGCGAGGACGATGCCGGGGATATCGGAAGGGCTCTGGGTGACGAAATAGATGCCGACGCCCTTCGAGCGGATGAGACGCACGACCTGCTCGATCCTCTGGACGAGCACTTTGGGCGTATCGGTGAACAGCATATGCGCTTCATCGAAGAAGAATACGAGCCTGGGCTTCTCGGGGTCGCCGACCTCCGGAAGTTTCTCGTACAGGTCGGCCATCATCCACAGGAGCATGGTCGAGTACAGCACGGGGTTGAGGGAGAGCTTCGTGCAGTCCAGAAGGTTGATCATTCCGTGGCCTTCGCTGTCGGTCCTGATCCAGTCGTTGATATCCAGCGCGGGTTCACCGAAGAACAGATCGCCTCCCTGTGATTCAAGGGGAAGCAATGATCTTATGATGGTGTTCAGAGTTACCGTCGCGAGATTTCCGTACGTGGATGTATAGTCGGCTTTGTGCTGGTTCACGTAGCCTATCACTGCCCTGAGGTCCTTGAGATCGGTCAGAATGAGGCCGCGGTCGTCGGCGATCCTGAACACCACATTCAGGGCTGCCTGCTGGGCTTCCGTAAGTCCCAGGATCCTGGCGAGAAGGTCCGGTCCCATCTCGGACACGGTGGTGCGCACCGGATGTCCGGTCTCACCGTACACATCCCAGAATGTCACGGGATAAGATCTGTAGGTGAAGCAGTCTCTCAGACCGAATTTGTCGATCCTTTTCTCCATGCCCTCGTTCTGTTCGCCGGGGGTCACGAGTCCGGAAACGTCGCCTTTGATGTCGCAGAGGAATACGGGCACTCCC
This sequence comes from Oscillospiraceae bacterium, assembly GCA_017548825.1. Classification (GTDB taxonomy): domain Bacteria; phylum Bacillota; class Clostridia; order Oscillospirales; family Ruminococcaceae; genus RUG11783. The sequence goes on along the minus strand of JAFYZG010000151.1, from coordinate 9,123 downwards.
GCGTCGGAGAAAGACTCCGTCATGACTTTCATCGTTACGGTCTTTCCTGTTCCGCTGGCGCCTGAGATGAGCCCGTGGCGGTTGGCCATGTTGAGGGGAAGGCATACTCTCTCACCTTCCGCGAGTCCCATATATATGGAGTTGGTCCCGTTTATATACATCGCAGTCCTCCGGTCAGTTTCTTTAGTGAACGGCTATCTGGCACATCTTCATCGCGGCCAGAGCGTTGTCGTGGTTCTGCACGGTGGTCCCGGCGCAGCATGACTGATCCACCGAGATCGGTACTTCAGGCATGAATGCCTTCAGCAGCAGCGCATTGGAGATCACGCATATGTCAGTACATACGCCGATGAGCTCGATGCTCTCGACGTCGCCCTTCTCATACAGGTCGAGCATGTATCTGCCGAGCTCCACGCTTCCGAAAGTCGGCTTATCGAAAACGACGCTGTCCATCTCAAGCCTGAGATCGTTCAGGACATCGGGTAGTTTCCAGCCCTCTTCACCCTTTACGCAGTGGATGACGGGAAGGTTCGCGCCTTCCTGCGTATCCATGTAGTCGCGGGTATGGGTGTCTCTGGTATAGATAACGGTCCCGTCGAATCCGCGGATCTTCTCTGCCACAGCGGGAAGGATCTCCTGGGCTTCATCCGTTCCGAGCGCTCCGTCGATGAAATCGTTCTGCATGTCGACTACGATAAGATACTTCATTGTTCTTCTCCTTAACGAAATGTCCGACTGGTATGCCGGACAAGTGTATATGTGGGTTATTCGTTTCCTTTATCAAGGATCATGTGCGCGCACTTGTACACATCTCCGCAGCCCATGGTGAGCACAAGATCACCGGGTCTGGCGATGCTGAGGATATGATCTCGGACCTCCTCGAAAGTCTCGAACCAGACCGAGCCCGGGATAAGATCCGCGAGATCCTGTGTGGAGATGCCGTAGGTGTTGATCTCACGGGAGCCCATGATCGCCGTCATGACTACCACATCAGCCTTTGAGAGCGCATTTGCGAAGTCGTCCAGCAGGAGTTTTGTCCTGGAGAACGTGAAGGGCTGGAACACCGCAATCACGCGGTCATAGCCCATAGCGAGCGCCGCGTCCAGAGTGACAGAGAGCTCTGTCGGGTGATGGCCGTAGTCGTCAGCGACGGTGGCACCTTTGAATTCGCCGAGGATCTCGAATCTCCTGCCCGCACCGCGGAAACTCTCGAGGCCTTCCCTGCAGCTGTCGGCGCTGATGCCGATCTCGCAGGACGCCGTGATGGCAGCTGCGGCATTGAAGACGTTCTGCCTGCCGGGCACTTTGAGGCGGAACTCACCGAGATCCTCGCCATGATGACTGATGCGGAAACGGAAGAAGGCTCTGTCATACGCTTCGGCATCGGTGATGCGGTAATCCGCGTCTTCGCCTTCTCCGAACCAGACGATATTTCCCGTAAAGCCGCTGAGCGCCTTGACGGTGTTCTCGTCATCGCAGTTCGCCACGACAGCGCGGGATGCGTTGTCGGCAAAGCGGCGGAAGGATTTCATGGAGTTTTCTATCGTCCCGAAGTAGTCAAGATGGTCGTCATCTATGTTCAGTATGATCGAATATGAGGGGGAGAGCTGCAGGAACGTGTCCTTGAACTCGCATGCTTCGCAGACGAAGTTGGAGGACTTACCGACACGGCCGTAACCGTCGATCAGAGGAAGTTTGCCGCCGATCAGGGCGGATGGATCTTCGCCTGCCTTGAGCAGTATGGAGGTCAGCATGCAGGTGGTGGTGGTCTTTCCGTGAGTGCCGCTGACGCACATCGCATTGTCATACAGCGTGGTTATATATCCGAACATGTCGGCTCTCGGAATGACCGGTATGCCGAGCTCATTGGCCCTTGCCACCTCGGGGTTGTCAGCAAAAAGGGCTGCGGTGACGACCAGCATCGATGCGCCGTCCACGTTCTCCGCCTTATGACCAATGCAGACGTCTATCCCCATAGCTCTTTCATATCCTACGATGCTCCCTTCGCTGACATCGCTTCCTGAGATCTCATGACCGAGGGAGTGAAGTATCTGTACGATTGGAAACATACCGGAACCGCCGATCCCCACAAAGTGGATCCGGCCTCCCTTTTTAAGAAGTTCGCCGATATCGTAAGCCACGTCAAAATCCTCCTGTTCAGGGGCATGCAGCCCATAATCATCCATTTTATTTATTATATAACTTAATTATCTGTATATAAAGCAGCATGCCATGCAGCACGCACGTGTATAATAGAATCAAAAGGTTCGGAGGGCTTTAGCAGATGGATCTCGGGAAGATCATGAGAAAGACCGCGGAGGCGGCAGGGATAGAGTATATTGAACCGGAGAAGTACGAGTTCGCGGAAAGGAACTATGAACCGGAAGAACTGGCGGGATATATAGACCATACACTGCTCAAGCCGGAGGCGTCGGAGGAGGATGTCGGACGCATTTGCGATCAGGCAGCGGAGCATTCATTCGCCAGCGTCTGCGTGAACCCGTCCTACACGGCCTTCGTTGCCGGCAGGCTGAAGGGGACCGGGGTCAGGACGTGCTGTGTGATCGGGTTTCCCTTCGGGACCCATACCCCGAAGGCAAAAGCCGCTGAGACGGCGGAAGCTGTGGCCGACGGAGCCGATGAGGTCGATATGGTGATCAATATCGGAAACGTAAAGAACAGATACTGGAGAGCGGCATATGAGGACATCAGAGCCGTGGTGGAGGCCGCGAAAGAAAAAGCTCTGGTAAAGGTGATAATAGAGACCGCGCTGCTGACGGACGAGGAGAAGGTAGGTATCTGCACCATAGCAAGACTGGCCGGAGCAGACTTCGTAAAGACATCTACAGGTTATTCCAGCGGAGGGGCAACGGCAGAGGACGTTGAACTCATGAGAAGGACTGTCGGAGCGGGGATGGGAGTAAAGGCATCCGGCGGGATAAGGACTTACGGGGATGCTGTCAGGATGCTTAACGCAGGAGCCAGCAGACTGGGATGCTCCGCGGGCGTAGCCATAGTAACTGCGCAGAAATGAATATTGCCGAATATAAGAAAGGAGGGCTGTAAAGCCCTCCTTTTTATGATCGGGATCGGATCAGTCGATCCCGTCTTCTTTCCTGTATCTGCTGATGAACTCGAACACCTTGGGGATGTAGAGGTTCCAGCTGTCCCAGTCATGCATGCCGTGCTCCTCGTACCAGTCGATATGGACGCCGAGACTCTCGGCGAAATCCCTGAATTCGATGTTGCCGGCTCTGGTGAAGTCTTCCAGACCCACACAGAACGCGAATCTGGGGAGTTTCGTGCTGTTCTTTACATTCTGTTCCAGCAGCCAGTAGATATCTTCCTCCGTGCCGAGCACGCCGGTGGGGTCGTCTTCGTGGCCGTATATGTTGTGGAAAGAGGTATGGATCGTGGCTCTGCCGACGCCCTTGGCGTAGTTCCTAACGACTTCCACGCCGGAAGAGATCGCGACGCATGTGCTGTATCTGTCGGGATCCAGAAGAGAAAGCTTCAGTGCCCCTGCTCCGCCCATGGACATTCCGGAGATGAAATTATCCTCTCTCTTCCGGGAGAAGGGGAAGTGCGAGTAGATATACTCGGGAAGCTCTGTCTGGAAATAGTCTCTCCAGTTGGGACCGTGCGCCATGTTGGCGTAACTCGACATCTGGGCGTCCGGCATTACCACCGCGTAGTTGTATTTGTCGGCGAGGACCTGCACCGGGGTGCAGTCATGCCAGTCTGCATAGTTGTCGGAACCGCCGTGGAGCAGCCACAGCACGGGGAGCTCTTTTTTCCCGGAGTAGATCTTTTCGAAATCGGCGTCCTGAGGATGTACTCCGGTGGGAATGATGATGCGGACCTGTGTGGCCAGACCTATGGTCTTAGGATTAAAACGCAATGTCATTACTGCCATGTCAGTTCACTCCTTTCGGGATATCGAGCCAGTCAAGGAAATTCTCGACGTATTTGTCCCACAGGTCGAACGAATGTCCGCCTTCTCCGTATAGATCGGTCATGTCGCACCCGGCAGCCTTGAACTTCTTTATGGCGCCGCAGACCTGCTGATAACCGAAGTCCTTGTTCCCGACGAGGGACCACAGCCTCGGGCATTTTCCTTCTCTGACCAGATTCGACGCCAGCCAGATTATGTCTCCGTCTGTCTCACGGATATGATCCGCGCTGCCGAATGCGTGCGCGAATGTGGGGGAGAGTCCGGTGTTGCCGTCGTTGGCGGTCCCGGACAGGATGCTGATGATATCGAGAGCTCCGCCGAAGGCGCCTGCCGCGCAGTATTTGTCGGGGTTGTTGAGGGCGAGCTTGTACGCGACGTATCCGCCCATCGAAGCCCCGCCCGTGTAGTTCTCATTCCTGTCTTTTGAGAGGCAGGGAAGCATGTAGTGCATGGCCGCGGGAAGCTCGCTGTTGACCATGTCCCAGTAATTCGTGCCGTTGACCATGTTCTGTCCGTGTCCGTTGGACATCGCAGGCATTATAACTGCGAGGCCGCGGTTGTTGGCGTAGCGGTCTATCGATGTCAGCCTGAGCCATTCCGTGCAGTCCTGATTTGCCCCGTGGAAGAGCCAGAGAACGGGATAAGGCTTTGTTGCCGGCCTGTCCGGCAGGGAAACGATGACTTCTTCGTGGAATCCGAGAGCGCCGGATCTGAAGTCCATTTCAAGAAGTGCCATGTATCAGTCTCCTTTCCTGAGGTTTGATCCTCTTTGTTTTAACTCTAAATGCGCTGTGCCTTTTAGTCAATAAGCATCGGAGCCGGCGAAACTGATGATGACAGATCAATGCGCAGAAAACACAGATTGTATCTCGACACTGGCGCAGCCGTGAAGTTATAATTTAAGTTGGTTTAAAATGTACATATCTATATCATCTCGGGAGGACGCCGTTTTGAGGACCGGTTTTGACAACGAGAAATATCTGAGAGAACAGTCTCAGCACATCAGGGAAAGGATGGCTGAGTTCGACGGGAAGCTTTATCTGGAATTCGGAGGGAAACTGTTTGACGATCACCATGCATCCAGAGTCCTTCCCGGATTTGAACCTGACAGCAAGATCAGGATGCTCATGCAGGTCAAGGACGAGGCCGAGATAGTTGTTGCTATAAGTGCGGGAGATATCGAGAAGAGCAAGAAGAGGGACGACTACGGGATCACCTATGAGGACGAGGTCCTCAGAGTCGTTGATGCGTTCAGGGACAGAGGACTGTATGTCGGAAGCGTGGTCATAACCAGATTCGCGGGGCAGTCTTCCGCAGTCGCCTTCAAGCGCAAGCTGCAGTCGCTGGGACTGAATGTGTTCCTTCACTATCCCATCGAGGGCTATCCCACATATGTGGATCATATCGTGAGCGATGAAGGCTTCGGAAAGAACGATTACATAGAGACCACCAGGAAACTGGTCGTCGTGACCGGACCGGGCCCGGGAAGCGGAAAGATGGCGACCTGCCTGTCGCAGCTCTACCACGACAGCAAGAGGGGGCTGAAGTCCGGATATGCCAAATTCGAGACGTTTCCTATCTGGAACATACCGCTCAAGCATCCGGTCAATCTGGCATACGAAGCCGCCACGGCGGATCTTGACGACGTGAATATGATCGACCCGTTCCATCTTGAGGCATACGGGGAGACGACTGTGAACTACAACCGCGACATAGAGATCTTCCCGGTCCTCAGGGAGACGTTCATGCGGATCATGGGCTACTGTCCCTACAAGTCGCCTACCGATATGGGAGTAAACATGGCAGGCTTCTGCATCATCGACAATGATGCCTGTGAAGAAGCCTCCCGCATGGAGATTATCAGAAGATACTACGCCGCACTGGTAAGGCAGAGAAAGGGTGACGACGACGGCCACGAAGCGACCAAGATCGAGATGATCATGAAGCAGGCTGGAATCAGCGTCTCCGAGAGGAAAGTCATCCAGGCTGCACTTGAGAGGGAAGAGGAGACCGGAAGGCCGGCGTGCGCCATTGAACTGCCGAACGGAAAGATCCTCTCTGGTAAGACGACCGATCTGCTCGGGTCTGCGTCTGCTGCGCTGCTGAATGCCCTGAAGGAACTGGCGGATATACCGGATCCGGTGCTGCTCATGCACAGCGGTATCATCAAACCTGTTCAGAAACTCAAGGACTCCATCGCAGCCAGCACATCAGGACTTCTGCATATCGATGAGATCCTGATAGCGCTCTGCATCTGCGCTATAAATGACAGGAATGCGGCTGCGGCGCTGGCTGAGCTCGGCAACCTGAGAGGGAGCGAACTGCATTCCACAGTTATCCTGTCTTCTGTAGACCTGAACACTCTCAAGGAACTTGGCATCAACGTGACCTGCGAGCCCAAGTTCGAGACACAGAAACTTTATAACACGTGACAAAAGGTCACTATGACCTGGCCTTACGGCCAGTTATCCGAGGAGCAACATGGATCTGACACAGATGGCGCTGTACGGGATCGCCGTGGGGATCGCATCGGCGCTGCCGGTCTCGATTGACGGGATCGCATCAGCCGTAGGGCATTTCCTCAGTATCGACGTTCCCGCTGACGGGACGGCGGCTGCCATAGCCTGTATCGGAGCGCTGATAGCAATAATCATCAGATATATAAAGAAAGTATTCTCCGCGCTTAAAGGGACGGCAGTCATGCTGTACCGGACATGGGGAAAAGGCTTCAGCTATGCGAACGATTCCACAGAGGATCAGAGGGATGTGCTGATGTTCATCCTTTCCCTTGTGCCGTGCTGCATCATACCGATAGCCGGGAGAGATATCACTTCCGTATCGCGGGACACGGACATCACAGTGGAGGGGATCTGCTTCCTCCTGTGCGGCGCACTGCTTCTGTCCGCCTGCAGAAGCCCCAGGGGCGAATCCGGCGACGGAACAATGAGACCCTGGCACGCGCTGCTGATAGGGGCTGCATCGGTGTCAGGGATATTCCCGGGCATATCCGGTTTTGCCGCAGCTCTTTCCGCAGCCCTGCTCCTCGGGTATGAGGCGATGTACAGCCTAAGGTTCGCTCTCTTCTCATCTGCAGCTGCCGGGATCTTCGCGGCGTTTTACGGCGCGGGAAGGATCACGCCTGCAGCTGTTCCTGGGGACTGGGCAGGAGCGTCAGTCTGTTTTGCTGCTGCCGCCGCGGCATGTTTATGTGCCGCGCTGCTGACTGCATGGCTGGTGAAAAAAGAAAAGGCAGCGGTATTCGCGTATTTATTGATGGTCCTCGGTCTGATCACAGTGATACTGGGGACAGTGGAAACGGTCTCAGGGATGCCTTTGGCTGAACTGATCGCCGCGATGAAAGGATGACTTATGGCTGCAAAAAAAAGAGGCAGACCAACAAAAGCTGAGACAGAGAGAAAGAGACAGGAAGCGGAGCGAAGACGCCGTGAGGAGCGAAGAAGAGGTTTTGCAACGGCGGTCCTGATGGCTGCCGGTCTCCTGTTCGTTGCGCTCGCCTTCGTGGAAGGCGAGAAGCTCTGGAAAGCCGTGCACGACGCATGTTTCGGCCTCATGGGGAATCTCGCCTATCTTATCGGACCCGTACTGATCATGTTCGGAGTCATGAAGGGCTCGGGGAAAAAAGTCGGGGCCGGCGAGGCCCTGAAATGGTCAGGCCTTGCCCTGTGCGTGTCCGGAATGACATATATCTTCTCGATCGCCAGACCGTCGGGAACGAAGTTTACGGAGATCGTCGGAGACCTTTACCGGATGGGCGCGGACAAGATCGGGACCGGTATCATATCCGCGCTCCTCGGATGGCCGCTTGAGAGATGGCTGGGCGAGACCGGCGCAAAGATCACGATCGTGGTGCTGACGCTTCTTGCGGTAATGCTGATCACGGGAAAGACCCTTGTGGACTTCTTCCGGTTCGTCCGCAAAGGAGCCGGTACGGTATCTGATAAGGTCAAAAAGGCAAAGCAGGAGAGACGGCTGGAGGAGGCGAGGCGTTTCGTTGAAGCAACCAGTCTTGAAAACCTGCGTCAGGCGGAGGATTTCGAGGAAAAGGCCAAGAGGATCGATATACCTCTCGGCAGGAGAAAGAAAGCCCAGGACGTACAGCTCGACAGCAATAGGATGGGCTTCGATCCCGTTAGGGAGAGCGACGCGGCAAAGCGCATGGAGCCCAGACCGGATTTCGATGTGGACATGGGACCTGATTTCGACCCGTATGCGGAAGGGATCGAGCTCGATCCCAAAGGACCGGCAGCTCCTGTCATAAAGGATGTTCTGGGGAACGAGATGTTTGCGCAGTTCGATCCCGCGGGATCGGGGCAGACCATGGAGGAATACCGTGCTGCCAGCATGATGTTCGACGAGACCGAGCGCAAGATGAAGGAAGCTTCAGAATCGGCTCACAAGGTCGACGAGGAAGTCGGCAGGCTCGCCAGAAGCGCGGACGAGGAATATCTCAAGAACGCCAACGCCGAAGCTGCTGTGATAAAGGAAAAGAAACAGCCCAGAAACTACCGCAAGCCTCCCATCTCCCTGCTGCACAGACAGCCGGCGGGAAACGAGAGATCGCTGGAAGCGGAACTGTCCAGAAACGCAGAGAGACTGGTCGGAACGCTGGAAAGTTTCGGAGTGAGGACAAGGGTCACAAACATATCCAGAGGTCCCACGGTCACTCGCTACGAACTGCAGCCTGAGATGGGCGTCAGGATAAACAGGATCGTCAGTCTCGCTGACGATATAGCTCTGAACCTTGCTGCGGAGTCGGTCAGGATAGAGGCACCGATACCCGGCAAGTCCGCGGTCGGCATTGAGATACCGAACGCTACAAGGCAGACTGTTGCGCTCAGGTCGATAATAGAGAGCGAGGAGTTCCAGACCGCCAAAGGGTCGCTCACCTTCTCGCTCGGCAAGGACGTCACAGGCGCGGTAAAGGTCGACGATATAGAGAAGATGCCGCACCTGCTCATAGCCGGAGCGACCGGAATGGGCAAATCCGTGTGCATCAACTCCATCATCCTTAGCCTGCTGTACAAATGCTCACCTGATGATCTGAGACTGATACTCGTCGATCCCAAGATGGTGGAGTTCGGAAGCTACAATGGGATCCCCCATCTCTATATGCCGGTCGTCACTGACCCGAGAAAAGCAGCGGGGGC
>JAFYZG010000150.1 GCA_017548825.1 Oscillospiraceae bacterium | reverse complement strand
TATGACGTTAACGTTTCCTGTGAAGGCGTTGCCGAACTGAGTGATCATAAGTGCTATCGCATAAGCGAATCCGCACTGATAGAGGACCGCGAACCATGTCCACTTCGCATTGTTCATCTCTCTCTTGATAGCTCCAATAGCAGCGAAGCAAGGCGCGCAGAGGAGGTTGAATACCAGGAATGAATACGCGGTTATTTTCGTGAAGCTCCTGGCAAGTGTCGCATAAACACTTGCTTCTCCGCCCCCGTAAAGGATGCCCATCGTCCCGACGATGTTCTCCTTTGCTACCAGTCCTGTAAAGGATGCGACAGTCGCCTGCCAGTTTCCCCATCCGAGCGGCGCGAATGCCCAAGCGATCGCACTGCCGATCTTTGCCAGTATGGATACATCGATCTCATCCTCTTCCAGCATGCGGAAAGCTCCTTCCACAACACCGAATCTGGAGGTGAACCATACAAATATGGTCGAAAGAAGGATGACCGTCCCGGCTTTCTTGATGAAAGACCATCCTCTCTCCCACATGGAACGCAGGACGTCGGACACGCTGGGCATATGATATGCCGGGAGCTCCATAACGAACGGCGCAGGCTCGCCGGAGAACATCTTCGTTTTCTTGAGTATGATTCCGGAGATGATTATTGCAGCCATTCCGAGGAAATATGCGCTTACAGAGACCCATGCAGCGCCTCCGAAGAGTGCTCCCGCGATCATCGCGATGAACGGTACCTTTGCTCCGCAGGGTATAAATGTCGTCGTCATGATCGTCATCCTGCGGTCTCTCTCGTTTTCTATTGTCCTTGACGCCATTATTCCGGGCACGCCGCAACCAGTGCCGACAAGCATCGGGATGAATGACTTTCCGGACAGACCGAATTTCCTGAACACACGGTCAAGCACGAAGGCTATCCTGGCCATATATCCGCAGGACTCCAGGAAGGCAAGCAGCAGGAACAGCACCAGCATCTGCGGCACGAATCCGAGGACTGCGCCTACACCGGCGACGATACCGTCGAGAATAAGACTTTTCAGCCAGTCTGCGACACCTATCGCGTCCAGTCCCGACTCCACAAGGCCGGGGATACCGGGCACCCACACACCGTAATCTGCCGGATCGGGTTCCTCTGCGTCGTATCTCTCAAAGACTTCCAACGCTTCCTGAAGCTGCTCATAGGTGTAGGTGACTTCTTCCGTCGCCAGAGTCTCTTCGTCTTCTATGACATATTCGGCTGTCGATCCCGGCGCTACTTCCGCTGCCGCCTTTTTGATCGATTCCATGTCAGCGTCTTCTTCCACGCCCACGAACGCGTCGATGACGTTGAAGGCGTCGCCGTACTCCTCAGCGACCTCCTCGTATGCGCCGGAGCCAATGCCGAACAGATGCCAGCCGTCTCCGAACAGGCCGTCATTGGCCCAGTCCGTCAGCCTTGTGCCGATAGCGTTCGGCGCCATGGACAGATAGTAGACCAGGAACATGACCAGCGCGAATATCGGCAGTCCCAGCCAGCGGTTGGTCACGACTTTGTCTATTCTGTCGGACACCGTCATTTTTGTGTCGCTGTGTTTTTTCAGACAGGACTTGATGATGGATCCGATGTATACATAGCGCTCGTTGGTGATGATGCTTTCGGCATCGTCATCAAGTTCCTTCTCCGCGTTGCAGATATCTGCCTCTATGTGGGCCAGTGTCTCCGAAGGTATGCTGAGCTCTTCCAGGACCTTGGGATCTCTCTCGAAGATCTTTACGGCGTACCATCTCTGTCTCTCCTCCGGCATATCATGAAGAACTGCCTCCTCGATGTGCGCCAGAGCATGTTCCACTACTCCGGAGAACCTGTGCTGGGGGATCGTCCTGCCTCCCTTTGCCGCCCTGATGGCTGCCTCTGCAGCTTCCTGAACGCCTTCTCCCTTTAGAGCGGAGATCTCGACGAACTCACATCCCATCTGCCGTGACAGTTCCTTCATGTTGATCTTGTCATTGTTCTTCCTGACGACATCCATCATATTCACTGCAGCCACTACCGGGATACCGATCTCTGTGAGCTGGGTCGTCAGATAGAGGTTCCTCTCGAGGTTTGTCCCGTCCACGATATTGAGGATCGCATCAGGTTTCTCCTCGATAAGGTAATTTCTCGCAACAACCTCTTCCAGCGTATAGGGGGAGAGAGAATAGATGCCCGGAAGGTCGGTGATGATGACGTCATCGTGCTTCTTTAGCTTTCCTTCTTTCTTTTCCACCGTGACGCCCGGCCAGTTTCCGACGAACTGGTTCGATCCGGTCAGCGCGTTGAACAGCGTCGTTTTGCCGCTGTTCGGGTTTCCCGCGAGAGCAATTCTTATACTCATTTGATTTCCTCACTTTTCTCTAACACGGTTAGTATTATCTAACTATGTTGTAAATCGATCTTTTTTCTGATTACTCGACTTCCACCATCTCTGCGTCTGCCTTGCGGATACTCAGCTCATATCCGCGGACATTAACTTCGATAGGGTCTCCCAGAGGCGCGACTTTGCGCACATAGATCTCTGTGCCTCTGGTGATGCCCATGTCCATGATCCGGCGTTTGACAGCTCCTTCTCCGTGGAGCTTCACGGTCCTGACAGTATCTCCGATGTTTACATCTCTGAGAGTCTTCATTTTTCTTTTCCTTTCCTTCTATATCATTATCTTCTGAGCCATTTCACGGCTGATCGCTATCCTTGTGTCCTTAACGTCAACTATCAGATTTCCACCCATCTCCGTGACGACCCGTACGATCCCTCCTGTGACGAATCCCATGTCCTCCAGGTGTTTTTTTATTTCCGGACTTCCTCCCACACGGACTATGACATTGTCTTCTCCGGCAGTCGCATGACCCAGCGGCATCATTCAGAACCTCCTTCTGCCAGCGCTTGTTACCCATCGCTAACCGTGAACTATTATAGTTAGCATACACTAACATGTCAATACATCCTCGCGTTTTCTCTGATTTTAAACGATTATTCCGATGTCACTCATATCCTGTATTACAATTTTGTCCGCATTTCATTTCTGTAAGTTGTCTTAAGGTAACTTGACTTTCTTCTCTTTTTGCTTTAGCATGATGCAAAGAAAGAAGGTGTCAGAACATGAGAGAATCAGGCGAGATGTATCTTGAGACGATCCTGATCCTGGGCAAGGAAAAGAACATTGTCAGGGCGACTGACATCGCATCCCGTCTCGGCTACTCCAAGGCTTCTGTCAGCCGTGCTGTTGGCAAACTCAGTTCCGAAGGATATATCGTTGTGGGAAACAACGGCTACATAGCACTGACGGAAAAGGGGCGTGCGGTCGCTGAAAAGGTCTATGACAGACATCTCGTTCTTTCCCGGATCCTTGTTTCACTCGGTGTCGACCAGAAATGTGCAGTCGAGGATGCCTGCCGGATAGAACACGTGATAAGTGATGAAGCATTTTCTGCGATAAAGCATCATCTGGAGACATACGGTTCAGAACTGTGAGCAAAAGAAAAGCCCTGTGCGCAGGGCTTTTTTCGTATGTAAGATCAATTCATCAATTCTGTTTTGTGATAAAATAGACCGAGATCAAACAATTCTTTGTTTAGGGGAGGACCTATGCGCATTCTCGTTATAGACGGACAGGGCGGAAACCTGGGAAGAGAACTGATCCGCACCATTTCTGCCAGATTTCCCGATGCAGCGATCCATGCTGTCGGAACCAACAGTGCGGCAACAACCAACATGCTCAAGAACCCCGGTATCACGGCGGCCACGGGAGAAAATGCCGTTGTCGTCGGCTGCAGGACCGCAGATATAATAGTAGGTCCGGTAGGGATCGTGCTTGCCGACGCTCTTATGGGCGAAGTCACCCCTTCCATGGCCTGTGCGGTCGGTCAGAGCAGCGCGATCCGCGTGCTCATTCCTCTCAACAGATGCGAGACTCTTGTCGCCGGTGTTAAGGACATGTCCACTTCTGCGCTCATCGAAGACGCTATAAACAAGATCAGCGAAGCAGCCGGGTCACTTGATTCACCTGCCGGCAGAAGGATCTGATGAAACGGCTGTCTTTCATTGCTGCCGTTTTGTCTGCCGTTCTGTTTCTTTCTTCCTGCAGTATCCTGAATCCTGCAGCAGAGACGGATCCGGAACAGCCTTCTTATCCTTCCGGCCGCACAGAAGCGATCAAACCGGTCCTCGACCCTTCTGATGAAGCATGGAGCTGGGGTTATACCGAGGGCCCTCTCGGTGACAGCTGGTTCCTCGGCGGGAACGCTGAGAAAGGATCCTTCACGGTCCAGACTGATGCTGACGGAAATTCATATATCTCTTTCTTTGATGCCGGGACCGATATTTCTTCCGGTGAAAGTTCTGCCGACTGCAGTTTCACTGTTTCGGACATGCACATGGTGAATGCTCCCGGCAGCGAAAGGGAATTCGATCTCGTCTTTACTGATCCTTTCACCTCTTTTGACTTCGTGTCCGGCGAGTATTATCTCAGGGGAGATTATGTGGCGCTTTTCCGTTCTCTGACTTCAGGTGTATTCCGAAACACTTCCGAGGAGAATGAACACATCAGTTTCTTCCCCGACGGAACCTCTGAAATCCGGACAAAAGACGGTTCCCGCTCCGGCACATGGCGCGTGGCGGATGCCCACAGCATGGTCTTCCGTGACAGCGGTACGTCTTCGGACGTACGCTTCTTTTACTCATATTCACAGGACGGGACACTGCTGGGACTCGTTTCCTCCTCAGGCGATCTGTGGGAGGCTTACTCAGAGACAAACTGATATACAGCCAAGAGAAAAAGGCTGAAGGAAAACTCCTTCAGCCTTTTATTATTTCTTATTCGGGATCAGTCTTCTTCTACGACTTCCGCATCAGGGGCGTTCCTGCCGATGGACGCGATTCCGTTCTTGCAGTTGGCCTTTGTCGTATAGCCCTCGCCTACGGCGATGATCTCACCGTTAGAGGCCTTGAGACGGAAACGATACTCGCCGGCCTTGTCCTGATAGAGCTCGAACTTCGGGTTCTTGAGCTCTTCGCCTGCTGTCTGATCTTCTACGGGAGCAAGAGCGTTCTTTCTTACGCTCTCAATGCCGTTCCTGCACGCGGCAAGGCTGGAATAACTCTCGCTGGTGGCGATGACCTCGCCGTTGCCCGCCTTCAGGTTGAAGCGGAACTGGTCGTTCTTGCCTTTGAATACTACGAATTTTCCCATGGTAATATCCTTTCTCGATCAATATAAACTTGTTATCCGGCCTTCCGGAGCTTTAACTGTTGTTTTCCCTTATTTCTCTTCCTCGTCATTTCCCGGCATGAACTTATTGGGGTTTACGTCGAGAAGACTGCTGAGAAGGCTGAGCGGGTTGAAGGAAGAAGTCTGCTGTGTGGCAGTCTGCTGCTGGGTGATGGTCTGGGTCTGGGGCTGAGCCTGTGTCTGCTGTCCGCCGAGACCGCCGCCGAGGATACCTCCGAGAAGGCTCGTCAGCATCGAGGACTGGCCGCCTCCGAGCAGGCCGCTCATCAGGCTGCTGGCCGCAGATGTCGTCACGTTCGTGCTGTTCGTCTGGTTCTGGGAGGATTTCCCGAGAAGGCTCATGAGCAGAGGCGCGATGCAGGCGAGGATAAGTCCGGTCTGTTTCTTTGAAACGCCTGTCTGCTGAGAGATCTGCTGTGTGGTGGTCTGCTGCTGGGATCCGAGCAGGTGCGAAATGATGGCGTTTCCGTCCTTGAGGTCAGCATTGCTCAGGAATCCGAGCAGGTTGCTGGTGTCGCTGGCTGCATGGCTCTGAAGAGCATTTGCAAAGCCTGCGGATGTCGAGGCGGTATTGGCTTGCGCGCTGGCTCCGGAAAGGAGGGAGGGAAGCGCGGCTGCCAGAACGTTGAGAACGTCTCCGGTGGATGCGCCTGTCGCTCTGGATACGCCTTCAAGGCTTTCTTCGCCGAGCAGGGTGTTGGTAAGTGATTTGATATCCATATTATTCTTTCTCCATGGTCGTTGTTTTTTGGATTTGTTGCATAAATTATCAACCTAAATGATGTTAATGTCAAGAAATCGCCGTCTGTGATAGTTGTTGCTCAACAGCGTATTGATGATATAATTGAAAAGTAGTTTTTCTCAATTCGTATCAATATTAATCGAGGTATTCGAACATGGCTGAAAAGAAAGAAAAAAAGATTGTTGCTGCAGCCACCGGTGAGAAGGTCTCCAACAAGGAAGCTGCCAAAGAGGCCGCTGTCAATGTTGAGAGGAAAGTCAAGGAAGCTGCTCCTTCCGGAAGCTCCACCGGCCTCAGGATCGGCGCGGTCTGCTGCTGGCTTGCCGCTTTCGGTCTTGAGATCGTCGCTCTGTTGATCCTTAACGGAACGATCTCCTGGACATTCCTTCCCCTGCTTTACCAGCTCATCATTGCTCTAGTGCTGGACCTGGTTTTCGTCATCATCGGAGCACAGCTGTGGAAGAAGGCGAACAAGATCAGCCCCGCTTCCGAGAAGAACCCTCTGAAGTTCTGGCTCTGGAACAACATGGGCGTTATCGCATGTGTTCTCGCTTTTGTTCCCTTCATCATCCTTCTGCTCAACAACAAGGAAGTTGACAAGAAGACCAAGACTATCGCCACTGTAGTCGCGATCATCGCTCTCCTCATCGGCGGCGTTGCAAGCTATGACTTCAACCCGGTCTCCATCGAGGACAAGAACGCCGCAGTCGAAGCGATCTCCGGAAACGTATACTGGGCACCGTTCGGAAAAGTCTATCACACCAGCGAAGACTGCCAGGCGCTGAACCAGTCCGAGACTCTTACCTACGGCACTGTCGAACAGGCTATCGAGGCCGGAAGGACCCGTCTGTGCGCGTTCTGCGCCAAGAGAGACAACATTGACGGCGTCGTGACCGACAAGCCTGTTGATGAAGTTGAGGTCGAAGACACTCAGGACAACGCAGCCTGATCCTGTCAACCGAACATAAAAAGGGAGGCATGCCTCCCTTTTGTTTTGCCTTTTGTGAGAAAAGCCGGGACCACAGTCCCGGCTTTTTCGTTGTCTCTGAAACAGCTTATTTCTTGACGGCTTCAAGGATCCCTCTGAGCAGTTCGTTGACTTCTTCTGCCCTTCTCTTCTCCTCTGCTTCCGCCGCTGCCTGCGCTGCCGCAGCCTCTTCCTCAGCCGCCTTCTCCGCCGCGATCTTGTCCGCGTTGATCTTTTCCTTCGCTTTGTTGACTGCGCGTACGATCAGGAAGAGGACGAATGCGATCATGATGAAGTTGATGACCGCCATGATGAGCTGGCCGACCGGGAACGGTCCCAGCGCGACTTCGGAGAAGTCAACGCCTCCGCAAAGCAGCCCGATGATGGGATTGATGATCGAGTCCACTATCGCTGTGACGATCGTGGAGAACGCTCCGCCTATGACGACGCCGACTGCCATGTTCAGCGCGTTGCCCTGTGCCATGAACTCCTTGAACTCTGCAAACAGACCTTTCTTCTTTTCCATGTTATGCCCTCCTGTGGTTTTTTGTTTCATATCATATCCGCTTTAGTTCTTCGATAAAGCGGTCTACGTTCTCTTCTTTCGTCGCCCAGCTCGTGCACGCTCTGGCCACGACATCGCCGTTTTCAAGGAAACAGTTGAGGTCGAGCGCGAACTCTCTGGTCAGTTCGTCGAACTTGTCTTTCTTGATCACAAAGAACTGCTGATTCGTGGGAGAATCGATATAGATCCTGAACCCCAGTTCCTTAAGAGCGGCGCGGATGCGGTCCGACTGCTCTATTGCGTGCCTGGAGATCTTCATGTACAGACCGTCCGTGAACAGCGCGGTGAACTGGATGCCCAGAAGCCTTCCCTTCGCCAGCATTCCTCCGCCCTGCTTTATCATATATCTGAAATTCGGAAGCACCGCGGGATCAGGCACGACCACCGCCTCGCCGAACAGTGCTCCGACCTTTGTCCCTCCTATATAGAACACATCGCAGAGCCCTGCAAGTTCCGGAAGCGTCAGATCGCATGCGGAGCAGGCAAGTCCGTATCCCAGTCTCGCACCGTCTACGAACAGCGGTATCCTGTATTCCCGGCAGACTCCGTGAAGCTCTTCCATCTCCTTCTTAGTGTAGATAGTGCCGTATTCCGTGGGGAAAGAGATATACACCATTCCCGGACGGACCGTATGCTCGAACGCCGGAGATGCGAAATGCTCTTCCATGCAGCTTGTCACCTGTTCTGCCGTGATCTTTCCATCTACTGACGGCAGCGCAAGTACCTTGTGGCCTGTGTGCTCAACGGCTCCGGTCTCATGCACATTGATATGTCCGGTATCCGCGGAGATTACTCCTTCGTAGGACCTGAGCGCGGCAGCGATAACTGTAGCGTTCGTCTGTGTGCCTCCCACGAGGAAATGAACATCTGCGCCGGGGCAGCCGCAAGCCGCCCGGATCAGCTCTCTTGCTCTGCTGCACCATTCATCCGTCCCGTACCCGTCTGTCTGCTGGAAGTTAGTCTCCTCCAGGAGCCTGAGTATCTCGGGATGGGCACCTTCTGTGTAATCTGAATTGAATCTGATCATATCGCACCTCTTTGTTTTTCCTTTTCCGATTATACTCTTTAGCGCTTTAGTGTACAACTTGTAGGCTTTCCCGCCCGATGATATGATAATTGAAAAAAGATATGGAGAGATAAAAATGACAGATACCGTAAACCGCTTCCTGAG
This sequence comes from Oscillospiraceae bacterium, assembly GCA_017548825.1. GTDB lineage: Bacteria > Bacillota > Clostridia > Oscillospirales > Ruminococcaceae > RUG11783. The sequence continues at coordinate 1,263 of JAFYZG010000150.1, read as the reverse complement.
ATATGTGAAGATCGATACGCAGAGCGAAGAAGGCCACGAGACCACTCCTTCCACTGCCAAGCAGTTCGATCTCGCGAGGCTTCTCGTGTCCGAGCTGGAAGAACTCGGCGCAAAAGACGTCTACCTGGACGAACAGCTCTGCTATGTGTATGCAAAGATCCCGTCCAACACCGATAATGAGTGCCCGAAACTGGGTTTCATCGCCCACATGGACACCAGTCCCGCGGTATCGGACGAGAACGTCGACCCGGTCATAACCGAGAACTATGACGGCAAGCCCATAAAGATGGGCGACAGCGGACTGTTTCTCGATCCCGCTGAGTACCCCGATCTTCTGAACTACGTCGGAAAGACCATCATATGCACCGACGGACGCACCCTTCTGGGCGGTGATGACAAGGCCGGCGTAGCCATCATCATGTCCCTCGTGAAGTACATGAAAGACCATCCCGAATTCAGACACGGCGATGTCTCCGTCGGTTTTACTCCCGACGAGGAGGTCGGCATGGGCGTCAGCGGCTTCGATATCGGAAGATTCGGCGCTGATTTTGCCTACACCGTTGACGGCGGTCCCGTCGGATCCTGCGACTTTGAGTGCTTCAATGCCGCGAGCGGACATGTGACAGTCACCGGCAGAAGCATCCACCCGGGCAGCGCGAAAGGTCTCATGAAGAATGCCCTGAATATAGCCGCGGAGTTCCATGCGCTTCTTCCCGCCGCGGAGCGTCCCGAATACACAGAGAGATATGAGGGCTTCTTCCATCTCAACGATATGAGCGGTGACGTCGAATCCGCCGAGATGTCCTATATCATCAGGGACCATGACAGGGAAAAGTTCGAGGATCGCAAGAAACAGTTCACAGCCGCGGCAGAATACATGAACTCCCGGTACGGCGCCGGTACCGTAAAAGCCGATGTCAGGGATTCCTACTTCAATATGAGGGAGATAATCCTGGACAATTTCCATCTCGTGGAGAACGCGAGGCAGGCATATCGCAACCTCGGCATTGATCTGCTTCCCCCTGATCCCGTCAGAGGCGGGACCGACGGGGCCACGCTCTCTTTCCGCGGTCTTCCCTGCCCGAATCTCTCCACCGGGGGTCATAACATGCACGGCAGGTACGAATACATCGCAGCGGAATCCATGGACACCATGGTCGAAGTCTGCAGAGAGATCCTCAGCATATATTCAAACTGATCTATAAAAAAGAACAGGGCCATTCCGGTGCTGACGCTTCGGAATGGCCTCCCTGTATGTAACTG
>JAFYZG010000149.1 GCA_017548825.1 Oscillospiraceae bacterium | reverse complement strand
TACAACGTCCCGCTCATGACCGGTAATACCACCGACGAGTTCCAGGTAGGACCTGCATCCGATGACGAAGCCGAGGTCGAGAACTGGATCAGAGAGTCCTTCGGAGACAAAGCCGACGAGTATCTCGCGATCTGCAGAAGACAGTCCGCCAGGACAGGTGAAAGCCTCAGGAAGGCCGCTACGGTAGGATCCTTTGAGTACGGCGCAAGGCTGGCTCTGGAATATCTATCGGAGCAGGGAAGGGATCTGCACTACTATGTGTTCGGACCCACTATCCCCGGAGACGACGCAGGCGTGTTCCACAGTTCCGACCTCTGGTTCGAGTTCGAGACGCTCATGAAGTGCTGGAGACCCTTCGACGGGCACCATTTCGACCTCGCGAGGAAGATGTGCAACTACTGGACGAACTTCGCCAAGACCGGTGATCCCAACGGCAACGATGCCGACGGCACTCCGATGCCCACATGGGAGAGGTTCACAACAGACAACAAGCACGCCCTCTTCTTCGGCGACGAGATCTTCATGGACAAGACCGAACCCACCGAGAAGGAGACGTTCCTGCTCACAATAAACAAATAATCACGATGCCTGCATCCGTGCCTTCCGGCACGGATGCAGACAGTCTGTTTTAAAGACGCAATAAAGACCTCCCATCGTACAGGCGGGAAGTCATAAATACAGGAGGAACCAATGATCAGAGAAACCAGAACTGAGAACGGGCGCGTAAAAGGCATAGTGGGAACCAATGCCAGAGTAACCGTTTTCAAGGGCATTCCCTATGCTGCGCCGCCTGTCGGAGAGAACCGCTGGCGCGCCCCGCAGCCTGCCGAGAACTGGGAAGGCGTGCGCGAGTGCTATGAGTTCGGTCCTATAGCGATGCAGAATACACCGGGTGCAGATCCGGACGCGTTCTATTCCAAGGAGTGGCATGTCGATCCCGATATCGCCATGGATGAGGACTGCCTGCAGCTCAACATCTGGACCCCCGCAAAGAGCACAGAGGACAAACTTCCCGTCATGATGTGGATCCACGGCGGCGGAATGCAGGAAGGCTACGGCCATGAACAGGAATTCGACGGCGAACATTTCGCCAAGAGAGGAGTCATCCTGGTGTCCATCACCTACCGCCTCAATGTTTTCGCTTTCATGGCACACAAGGAACTAACAGCTGCCCAGCCTGACGCCCCCTGCAACTTCGGCCTGCTGGACATGGTCGCAGCCCTGAAGTGGATTAAGAGGAACATCGTCAATTTCGGCGGAGACCCGGAGAACGTCACGATCTTCGGACAGTCCGGCGGCGGCGCCGCGGTGCAGTATCTGTGCTGCTCGCCCATGACGGTAGGTCTGTTCCAGCACGCGATCATCCAGTCCGCCGGACTCAATGCCATGGCTATCCCGAGCCTCGGGTATTTTGAGATCGGGACCAAGGATCTCGCTTTCGGCGAAGAGTTCGGCCAGACATTCCTTGAGTATCTCGGTGTCAACAGCATCGAGGAGGCAAGGAAACTGGATGCCAAATACATCAACGACAAACAGGTCCAGTACCGCAGAGAGACGTTCAAATTCATGAATCCTCTGGTGGACGGTCTGTTCTGCACGCAGGATCCCGGCGACTGCATGATAAGAAACGAGATGAACGACGTCGACGTCATGGTCACCGCTACCGGCGACGAGTTCTTCGCAGGCGCGCGTGAGCCGCTGGAAGACTGGGCCAAGACGCTCTTCGGAGATCTCGCGGACGACTATCTGAAGGTCGTCAAATATGTGGCCGGAAACGACAAGAGGGAAGACATCGTGAGAGAAGCGGACTTCTCCACTTTCAACGCGTCCAACAGGCTCACGGCTGAGATACTGGCCCTCAAAGGCCGCAAGGTCTACTTCAGCGTGTTTGACCCGTATATTCCCGGAGATGACGTCGGAGCGTTCCATTCCTGCGATCTCTGGTTCGAGTTCGAGACGCTCATGAACTGCTGGAGACCCTTCGACGGACATCACTACGATCTGGCAAGGCAGATGTGCAACTACTTCGCCAACTTTGCGAAGAACGGCGACCCGAACGGCCTCGACGCCGACGGCACGCCGATGCCCGAGTGGGTGCCTTACAACGAGGGATTCCACGCGATGCTGCTGGGCGACGAGGTGAAGATGGAGAAGGAGGAGGATCCCAGGATCCGCTTCATCATCGACGCGAACCTCAGAAAATACGGCCTGAAATAGGTATCGTTCTTAGATAAGGAGAAAGACCCATGTTGAGAGAGACCAGAACAGAGAACGGAAGAGTCAGGGGTATCGTCGCCACCGACGCCCGTATCACTGTCTACAAGGGGATCCCTTTCGGTGCTGACACCTCCGGCAAGAACCGCTGGCGCCCGCCTCAGCCCGCTGAGGACTGGGAAGGCGTCAGGGAGTGCTATGAGTTCGGAGAGATCTCCATGCAAAGAGTGCCTGGCAGAGATCCCGAGGCGTTCTATGCCAAGGAATGGCACGTGGACCCCGAAGTCAAGAGAGGCGAGAACTGCCTCACCGCAAACATCTGGACACCCGCTAAGACCGTTGACGACAAGCTGCCCGTCATGGTGTGGATCTTCGGCGGCGGACTCCAGGAAGGTTATCCCTATGAAATGGAGTTCGACGGCGAGCGCATCGCTTCCCGCGGCGTCATCCTGGTATCCATCGGATACAGGCTCAACGCTTTCGGACTTCTCGCGCATCCGGAGATAACCAAAGAGAATCCCGACGGCCCGACCAACTTCGCGCTTCAGGACCAGGCATTCGGTATTGCCTGGGTCAAGAGGAACATCGCCAACTTCGGCGGCGACCCGGAGAACATCACTATCTTCGGACAGTCAGCAGGCGGTTTCTCGGTCGTCGCGCAGATGTGCTCCCCGAAGGCCAAAGGCCTTTTCCAGAAGGGTATCATAGAATCCATCGGCGGCATGAGGCCCAAGTATCCGCTGAACATGAGCATGCCTCAGGTGCCGCTCGAGCAGCAGGAGAAGGAAGGCATCGAGTTCTTCGAGAAGCTCGGCGTCAAGACGCTGGAGGAAGCCAGAGCGCTGGACGCCCAGTACATCGAGGATAAGTTCAATGAGTGCCACTACTTCTGGGGTGCTGTGACCGACGGCGTATTCCTCACAGAGATGCTGGAGGACACCATAGTCGGCAACAGGATGAACGATGTCAAGTTCATGGTGGGCAACACCAAGGACGAGTTCCTTATCGCCCCGCCGGCAGATGACGACGAGACTGTGAACAAGTTCGTCGACGAGAAATTCTGCCAGTATGCCGACGGGTTCAGGGAAGCCGTCAAGGCGGGAGGAATGGAACTCAAGGACGCCGCCGTTGTGCATCAGATGGGCATCGGCAACAGGCTGATGGCTGCGGTATGCGCAAAGCACGGTCTTGATTTCTATTACTACACCTTCGGCGTGTCCATACCCGGAGACGACGCGGGATGCTTCCATTCCTGCGACCTGTGGTTCCAGTTCGAGACGCTGATGAAGTGCTGGAGACCTTTCAACGGTCATCACCTCGACTGCGCCAGAAAGATCTGCAACTACTGGACCAACTTCGCCAAGACCGGAGATCCCAACGGCAAGGACGCCGACGGAACGGATATGCCCTACTGGAGCAAGTACACAACGGAAAGCCCCTACGGCATGCTGCTGTACGACGACATCAGGATGGAGACCGAGCCGCTCAACGCAGCTGAGCAGTATATGGTGGACATCAACCTCAAAGAGTTCGGCATGTGAACAACCGGCAGCCGCGCCGGCAGAACAGCGCGGCTCTCAATAAACTACATAAGCGAGGATATTAAAATGTATCTGAGACAGACAAGGACTGAGAATGGCGAGGTGCGCGGCTTCCCCGGCACCAACGCGAGGATCACGGTCTACAAGGGAATCCCTTTCGCGGCGGATACAGGCTATGAGAACAGATGGCGCGCTCCTCAGCCCGCAAAGGACTGGGAAGGCGTCAGGGACTGCTATGAATTCGGCCCCATTCCCATGCAGAGGATCCCCGGCAGAGACCCCAACGCTTTCTATGCCAAGGAATGGCATGTGGATCCGGAAGTGCCTATGGGCGAGGACTGCCTGAGAGTCAACATCTGGACCCCGGCTCACACCAAGGACGACAAGCTCCCCGTAATGATCTGGATCTTCGGCGGCGGCCTTATGGAAGGCTATCCCCATGAGATGGAGTTCGACGGCGAGCGCATCGCTTCCCGCGGAGTCATCCTGGCATCCATCGGCTACAGGCTGAACGTCTTCGGACAGCTGTGCCATCCGGAACTCACCGCGACCCAGCCTGAGGCTCCCGCGAACTTCTGCTTCCTGGACCAGGCATACGGTATTGCGTGGGTAAAGAGGAACATCGCCAACTTCGGCGGCGACCCGGATAACATCACGATATTCGGACAGTCCGCAGGCGGCGCCTCCGTCCTCACACATATGTGCGCATCCCAGTCTGAGGGACTATTCCAGAAGTGTATCGTCGAGTCCTTCAACCCGATCAACCCCGGCATCCCGAAGACAGGTTCATTCCCGGCTCACACCTTCGAGGACGTGGAAGCCCAGGGAGTCAAGTTCTTTGATATGCTCGGCGTAAAGACTCTGGAGGAAGCCAGAAAGCTCGACGCCCAGTTCATCATGGACACCTATAACAAGAGCGGACTGTTCATCGGAAACGTGACAGACCCCGTTTACAACAAGGGCAACATCGCGGATGAGCTGCTCGCGAACAAGTTCCACGACGTGCAGTTCATAATCGGCAACACCGTTGATGAGTTCACTGTAGGACCTTCCGTTGACCCGATGGCGCAGTACAGGAACGCCGCCGACGGAGACGTAGCGCCGGTCATCCCGGACTTCGACAAGGAAGAGGAAGTCATGAAGTGGATAGACGAGCATTACGGCGAGTATGCGGAAGAGTTCAAGGCGATAGTCAAGGCCGATCCCAGACCCGCCAAGGAAGCCGCCACGGTCAGCAGGGTGGCTATCGGGAACGATATCCTGGTAGCCCAGCTGGCAAAGCTCGGAAGGAGCTTCTACTTCTACAACTTCGATCCTGAGATCCCGGGAGATGACGCGGGTTCGTTCCATTCCAGCGACCTCTGGTTCGAGTTCGAGACTCTGGCAAGATGCTGGAGACCCTGGGACGGACATCATTACGATCTAGCAAGGAAGATGTGCAACTACTGGACCAACTTTGCCAAGACCGGCGATCCGAATGGCAATGACGCCGACGGAACACCGATGCCGCACTGGGATCCCGTCACACCGGAGAAGCCTTATCCGATGCAGTTCTTTGATACCATCCAGATGGCTACCGGACCGCGCTCTGCGCAGGACAAGTTCGTCTTCGATGTGTATTTCAGGGAAAAAGAGAAGAAAGCCTGATCAGACAGACAGAATAACGGCAGGAAGAAGGTGTTATGAACCGGCTTCCTGCCGTTTCTCATTCTCATCGGCACTTCTCTTGGGGTATAATCAAAGAAAGTAATAACAGGAGGATTTATACATGGCATATCTATATGATCCGGTAGAGCCCGTAGTGCAGACCAAATACGGGAAACTGAGAGGCTATACCTTCGGAGATGTGAACCATTTCCTGGGCGTACGCTATGCAAAGGCAAGGAGATTCCACATGCCCGAGGAGCCGGACAGCTGGGAAGGCATCAAGGAGGCAAAGACCTTCGGAGCGACCATGCTGCAGATGGGACC
>JAFYZG010000148.1 GCA_017548825.1 Oscillospiraceae bacterium | reverse complement strand
GCACGGCGTCGGGAGACCATGTAGTGAGTCTCGGAATCCCGTTCACCGGACCTGCCGCCAGCGGAACGGTCTCCGAGTTCGAAGACCGCACCTCGGACTGCACGTTCTGGCCCAGGATCGACCTCGCCGACTCCGACATGAGCATGTACATCATGATCGATTATTCTTCCGTCGCCGAGGGCAGGATCGTCCTGACGGACTTCTTTGACAGCGGAAAACCGGTCACCCTTGAGTACAAGGCGCCGGATCCCCAGCAGCTGACGGAAGAGATGATGCCTTAATACCATAAACTGTCTTTAGCAGCCACCTGCGGAAACCCGCAGGTGGCTGTTCTGTTTTTCTCCATTTACCCGCGTACTGCACTCAGCCTGTTACCGTCCTGTCTCCTCTTTGGCAAAAATACACAAAAGAGGACGTCATTTATGCGGAAAGTTCCCAATCGCCGAACCGCCGTTTTCCTTGCTTTGGGCTTGGCGCATATGGCAAAATATATGCAGTGAAAATAACGAGGTAACGCATCGTGATATATTGCTTCCACAACTATATTCTGATCGGTGTTGAGCCTCTTTATACCCGTGGATGAGCCTGCAGGTTCTCGGCGGGATTTTTTATTTCAAACTGAATGATCTGGTCGATATAATTCAAAGAATGCGGTTTTGAAGTCTCTACCCGGCAGCCCAAGAAATGCCGGACTATCGGCGGACGCTTATGGTATTTCTGCGTCCATCCGGTGGGAGACTTCGTCGAAGCTCCCCCTTTTTTGTTATCTGCCGTCGTCCGACGGTTTTGATATTTGCGTCAATCGATATTGACAATATATGGAGGAAAAAATGAAAAAGTTCTTCGCACTCATGATGATCCTCGTTCTTGCTCTTTCCCTGGCTGCCTGCGGAAAGAAAGAAGAGGACGTGACCCCCACTCCCGAACCGGAACCGGAACCCGCAAAGTTCAAGGTCGGTTTCATCTTCCTGCACGACGAGAACTCCACCTACGACCTCAACTTCATCAACGCTGCGAAAGCCGCATGTGAAGAGCTTGGCGTAGACTATGTTCTCCGCACGAACGTCCCCGAGTCCGAGAAATGCTACGAGACAGCAGCTGAGCTCGCCGACTCCGGATGCTCCGTCGTGTTCGCCGACAGCTTCGGTCATGAAGACTTCATGATCTCCGCTGCCAAGGAGTTCCCCGATGTATGGTTCTGCCATGCCACCGGCACCAAGGCCCACACCGAGAAGCTGTCCAACTACTTCAACGCGTTCGCATCCATCTATGAGGGCAGATTCCTCGCCGGCATCGCCGCGGGCATGAAGCTCAACGAGATGATCGAAGCCGGTGAGTTCAAGGCCGAAGAGGCCAAGATCGGCTACATCGGCGCATTCACCTACGCGGAAGTTATCTCCGGCTACACCTCCTTCTTCCTCGGAGCCCGCTCCGTCTGCCCCACCGCCACCATGGAAGTCACCTTCACAGGTTCCTGGTACGATGAGACCGCAGAGAAGGAAGGCGCGAACACCCTTATGGACCGCGGCTGCAAACTCATCAGCCAGCACGCCGATTCCATGGGCGCCCCCACAGCCTGCGAGAACCGCGGAGTACCAGACGTCTCCTACAACGGAAGCACACTGGCATCCTGCCCCAACACCTTCATCGTTTCTTCCCGCATAGACTGGACTCCTTACTTCAAGGAAGCCATCAAGGCCAAGATGAACGGAACGTCCCTGCCCACCGACTACACCGGCACCATCGCGACTGGCTCCGTCAAGCTCACCGAAGTCAATGACAAGGCCGCCGCGGCAGGCACACAGGAAGCCATCGACACCGCCACGAAGGCGCTGCAGGCCGGCACGCTCCACGTGTTCGACACCTCCACCTTCACAGTCGGCGGTGAGACCCTCACCTCCTACCTCGCGGATGTAGACACAGACCCCGCCTACACCCCCGACACCGAGGTCATCGAGAACGGCTACTTCAACGAGTCAGCCAAGCGTTCCGCCCCCTATTTCGATCTGCAGATCGACGGCATCACGCTTCTCGATACAGCATTCTAATCTGTGAGTTTTTCCGGGAAGTCCCCGAACGGGGACTTCCCGTACTCATTGCCGGTTACCGGAGCCCGAAAGCACAGTTTTCAGGCTGCTGTAGCCTGCAATGCTCTTTCTTTTTATTGGAGGTTTGTCGTGTCAGATAAATCGATAGCCGTAAAGATGAGAGATGTCTCGAAGTCGTTCGGCCCCGTCATGGCCAATGACAAGGTCTGGCTGGACATATACAGAGGCGAGATCCTTGCGCTGCTGGGAGAGAACGGCAGCGGCAAGACCACTCTGATGAACATCCTGTCGGGCATCTACACCCCGGACGAGGGACACATCTACATCAATGACGAAGAAGTGACCATCCGCTCCCCGAAAGAGGCTTTTGAGTACGGGATAGGGATGATCCATCAGCACTACAAGCTCGTCGAAGTCCTTACTGCAGCCGAGAACATCATTCTGGGCGTAAAGCAGCCCGGAAGACTCGATATTGCCTCGGTCTGCGAGAAGACCAGGAAGCTCTGCGAAGAATACGGTTTCGAGCTGGATCCGATGCAGAAGGTATACGACATGTCGGTCTCCCAGAAGCAGACCGTAGAGATACTCAAGGCCCTGTACCGCGGCGCCGACATTCTGATCCTGGATGAGCCCACAGCAGTCCTCACGCCTCAGGAGACGGAGAAGCTCTTCGCCATCCTGCGCAACATGCGGGACAGCGGCAAGGCGGTCGTCATTATCACTCACAAGATGAACGAGGTGGAGGAGCTCTCCGACCGCGTGGCCATCCTGCGTCAGGGAAGGTTCGTGGGAGACATGCCCACCAACATGACCAACGCCCAGGAGATGACCAACATGCTCGTGGGACATCCGGTCTCGCTCAGCATAGAACGTCCCGATCCCGTGGATCCCAAACCGAGGATCGAGGTCAAGGGACTCACCGTCAGGAACGAAGAAGGCGTCCTCAAGCTCGATGACGTCTCATTCACCGCGTACAGCGGAGAGATCCTCGGTATCGCCGGCATATCCGGAAGCGGTCAGAAGGAGCTGCTCGAGTCCATCGCCGGGCTGCAGCCCACCGAATCCGGCAGCGTCACCTACATACAGGATGACGGCAGCCGCGAAGAACTGATAGGAAAAGATCCCCTGACAATATCGAATCTGGGCGTCACTCTCTCCTTCGTACCGGAGGACAGGCTCGGAATGGGCCTCGTCGGGAACATGGACATCTCTGCGAACATGATGCTCCGCTCCTTCCGCGCCGGCAGATCGGCTTTCCTCAACAGGAAGGATCCACGCAGGCTCGCCGAAAAGGTAGTCGAGGACCTGGAGGTCGTGACCCCGGGCATCGGCACTCCCGTCAGGAAGCTCTCCGGCGGAAACATCCAGAAGATACTGGTCGGAAGAGAGATCTCCTCCAGTCCAAAGGTCCTTCTCACGGCTTATGCGGTAAGGGGTCTGGACACGAACTCCTCCTACACCATCTATGACCTGATAAACAAGCAGAAACAGAACGGCGTCGCCGTAGTCTATGTCGGCGAAGACCTTGACGTCCTCCTGGAACTCTCGGACCGCATCCTGGTGCTCTGCGACGGAAAGGTCAGCGGCATAGTGGACGGCAGAAAAGCCGAGAAAAACAGGATAGGCATGATGATGACTAAGCTCGGAGGTGAGGAATGATGGAAAGAAAAAACAGACCTCCCCGCTTCCATATCGAACGGCGCGCTTCCCTGCCCTGGCATCTGAGCCTCGCAATAAGGCTGCTGTCCATTCTGGCGGCGTTCATCGTCTGCGCGATACTCACCATGGTGATAACCGGGGTCAGGCCCGCAGAGTTCCTTTCTACGATAGTCTACGGTTCCTTCGGAACTCCCCGGAAAATGTGGATCACAGCCCAGAACGTGGCAGTGCTCCTCTGCATCTCGCTGGCGGTCACCCCCTCGTTCCTGATGAAATTCTGGAACGAAGGCGCTGACGGACAGATCCTTATGGGCTGTCTCGCATCATCGGCCTGCATGATCAAGCTCAGCGACAAGCTGCCCAACTGGCTGCTGATAGTCGTGATGCTCGTCACATCGGTCCTGGCCGGGACGGTCTGGGGCGTCATACCGGCTTTCTTCAAAGCGCAGTTCAACACCAACGAGACGCTGTTCACCCTGATGCTCAACTACATCGCGACACAGATCGTGGCCTACTTCATAGTCAAATGGGAGGTCCCGAAAGGATCCGGGCAGATAGGAATCATCAATCAGTCCTCTGAGCTGGGCTGGTTCCCGCAGCTGTTCGGCAGCAAATATGTCCTCAGCATACTTACGGCTGCCCTTATGACCGTGTTCATCTACTCCTACATCAAATTCAGCAAGCACGGGTATGAGCTCACCGTCGTGGGCGAGAG
>JAFYZG010000147.1 GCA_017548825.1 Oscillospiraceae bacterium | reverse complement strand
TGACGTCGATGCACCGCTCTTCTCCTCTGTCCATACTGTCGAGCTCAGGCTGGAAACGTCCGAACATGCGGAAGCAACGGAGGAAGCAGCCGTGCCTTCGGAGAATGACACAGATGTGCCGCTTTTCTCCTCCGACTATCCGGCAGAACTCAGACTGGAACTCCCCGAACCTGCGGAAACACCGGAGGATACAGGTCTTCTGTCCGGATCTGCCATGGAGCAGGATTCCGGCGAAACGGCATCAGAGATCACGGCGCCGCTTTTTTCCTTTACCACGGCCACTCTCGAGCTGGATCTGCACCCGGATCAGACGGTACCCGATACAGAGACCGGTGACGCTGAACCCGCGCCTGAAGTAATACCGGCGGAAGAAAACGATACTGCCCCTCAGCCGGAAGAAACGCCGGAACCTGTGACGCAGGAAACGGAGAAAAACTCTGAAAATGAAAACTATAAGGTCGTCAAGGTAAAGGTCCGCAACGACCAGAAGCTCAAGAACGTCAACAAGGAAAGAGTCGCTGTCGTCATAATCGCTCTTCTGGCTCTTGTGTCCGTCATAAGCGCGGTGTTCATGATAGTGGTGCCTCTCATCCAGGCGCGAAGGCAGGACGAGGCCGCCAAGGAAGCGGCCTACATGGAATATCTGACCGGAGAATGGCTGAGCGAAACGTTCATCTACTCCGGGGAAGAGTTCCCTTCCTGCGAAGTGCTCACCATTGGAAAGAACAGCACCTTCATCAGCGAGATCTGGACATCCCCGAACGACAGGGAGACCTATGACCCCGAGACATGGACCGTCACAGCGCGGCAGACCGGCGACCTGGCGATCGAGCTGGCGACGTCATCGCTGAGAGTCAGTTACACTGACAGCGACGGGAACGTGATGGTATACAGGCGCTATATACTCAAACTCGACTCGTCCTCCCTGATCCTCAGAGAGTACTATAACGAGAAGATGACCGACTATTACGACGTTGTATTCACCAGGAAAGGAAACAGCTGATATGGGAACTGCATCTGAACTCAACGAACTGATACGTTCCTCGTCATCCGTCGTCTTTTTCGGCGGAGCGGGAGTCAGTGTGCCATCCGGCATCCCGGATTTCAGAAGCAGCACAGGGCTGTACAACCGCCAGTTCCGTTATCCTGCGGAGACGATGCTGTCCCATTCCTTCTTTGTGCGCCACACTGAGGAATTCTACGACTTCTACCGCACATGCATGCTCTATCCTGATGCGAAGCCCAACGCAGCGCATATCAAACTCGCAGAGCTCGAGAAAGCCGGGAAACTGAGTGCCGTCGTCACACAGAACATAGACGGTCTGCACCAGGCTGCCGGAAGCAGAAATGTGATCGAACTTCACGGAAGCGTTCTGCGCAACTACTGTACCGACTGCGGGAAGCCTTATCCCCTCTCATATATCCTTCAGACGGAAAGCGTGCCGAGATGCGAAGACTGCGGAGGTGTCATCAAGCCCGACGTGGTGCTCTATGAGGAACCTCTGGATGGCGACACTATCTCCAACGCGATATATGAGATATCCCACTGCGATCTTCTGATCGTGGGCGGAACATCTCTTTCGGTGTACCCCGCCGCCAGTTTCATCAACTATCTGCCGAGATCGGCAAAACTGGCCATAGTGAACCTGTCGGCGACAGGAGCAGACAGCTCCGCCGACCTGGTGATCCAGCAGGGCATCGACAGCGTGTTCGCATCGATCGAAACATGAACTGATACAGCAGGACCCCCGCGTGATGCGGGGGTCCTTTTTTTGTGATTCTCAGCCTTCTCCGCCTTCAGTAGATCCTTCTTCTTCCGATCCGCTGCCGCCGGATGCATTCGGAGGATAGTCAACGGAGATCCTGAAGTCGCTGTACGAGATCCTGTCGAATCCTTTGCTCTTCTCCACCTTGGCTGCCGCGACATAGGAATCCACTTCGGAACCGTACAGTTTCTCTATTATCATCGAGACAGCCTCGTCTCTGTCAGGTTCGATCCTGCGGATGATGTGATAGCCGTAGTCCGTCTTTACCAGTCCGCTGGTCTGCCCTATCTCAAGCTCCTTAGTGGCGTTGTAGAACTCGTCCACGAACTCGCCTTCCTGGAACGTGTAACCGTCGGGATAATACTCAAGTCCGGTATCCTCGGAATACTCGTTCATGAGCTCGTCGAAATCTCCGCCCTCCTCAAGCTGCTTCAGTATATTCTCGGCGATGGCCTTCGCCTCCTCATCGGATCTTTCCTCGGTGAGGATGAGGATATGCTTAGCGCCGTATATGTTGAAGAGCCCGGGATCGTCTGCGAGGCTCGCGACGCTCTCCGCGTAAGGTCCGTTCTCCGGGTCCAGGAGATGATCGTAGTAGCCGTTCAGGCACTGGAACATACACTCAGTCTTGAAGATGATGTCCTCGGTAGCGTATATGCTCTTCAGGTAATCCTCATACTGCTCGGGGCTGTCGAACTCCGCCTTGTTCTCCTCCATAGTGGAGCGGACGGTCTCCTCGATCTCTTCTGTCACCGTGTAACCGTTCTCCGCTGCCCAGTCCAGGAATGAGTAATAGAAGGTTATCTCCTGCGTCACATAATCCAGGATGCCGGCGAAGTTGTTCTTATCGGCAAAATAATCACCGCCGTAGTAGTAGGCGTAATCAAGTATCTCATTGGACAGAAAATACTCGAACTCATCGGAAGAGACGACATGACCGTTGACCGTCATGACGTCTTTTCTTTTTATGATAGGGCTCTCCGGCTGATACATCGGGATGATGATACCGGCCACGACAGCCAGGAGCAGCAGCGCCGCTCCGATCCTCATTGCAAGCTTTCCCTTGCCTGTCTTCTTCGTCTCAGACTGAACGTTCTTCTTTTTCTTTTTGTTTTCAGCCATCCGTGCCGTCTTCCTGTCCTTCTTCGGTATTCTCCTGCACCGGGGTGCTGTTGCTCACCACCCATTCGTACCAGCGGTCACGCTCGGCAGTCACGTTGATACCGCTCTCTGCTCCGCGCTCTTCATACCAGGACGCGGGATACAGTGCGACGCTGTTCTCGGAGTATACCAGCCTGCTCTCTTCTCCTTCATCGGCGAGGACTCCGCAGACCACCAGCACAGCACCGTCCCAGTCATCGCACGGTGCTGAAAGAGTGATGAATCTCTCGCTGTCTGTGATCGCGTAGTTGGAGTCATAGAAGGATCTCATCTTGAGGTTCATGACATATTCAAAGTAATCCTCCCTGCCGGAGAGATCGCTCTTATAGAACACATCATCAAGTCCCTCGCCGCTGTCCAGCAGAAATGCCGCGATAACGCGGTACCTGGCAATAAAGCCGGTCCCGTAATAAGTCAGAAGACTGTTCTTGCGCGTATAGTTTATGTCTCTGTAGCTGTTCAGGTGATTGAACAGCACATTTTTGCCTTCGCCCGACGACTCTATCGAAAGATTTGACGGGACTCCTCCGGCAGACGGTCCGGATGTTACTTCGGAGCAGCCCAGACGGTTCGTTCCTCTGAAAAAATCGTGTCCGGTGTAATAACCGTCTTCTCTTCCCTCGACCACTACCGACTTTATGTCTCCGGATTCGTTGCAGATGAGTCCGCGGAAATCATTGTTCTCGGCGATCAGCGACCTGAATGCTCCGCTTCTTTCGTTGTCGGAGGTGACCAGCGGATAGTATTCGCTCTCCAGCTTCTCATAGGTCCGGCGGTCGCTCATGGCCTGTACCGTTCTGATCCCGTAGTAACCGGCAGTTACTGCCACTCCGCCTGCTACGATGATGCTTACCGCTTTCTTGACAAAAAGCCCGGCTATCCTCCTGGGATTTTCCTTGTGCTCGAGGTCGGCGATCATCCTGTTTTTGAACTCGGTCCCACCCTCTATGCTGTGCCCGTCCATGAAGAGCCTAAGCATGTCGAAGGCGTTCTTGGCGGACAGCCTTCTTATATTGTCTCTGTTCCGCTTGTCGCCGAACCTGAACTCCTTGACTACGGTCTTTTTCCTGTCGCAGACGGCGATGTATACCAGACCTACTTCCTTGTCCAGATAGGTGCCGACTCCGGGTCCCGCGATACCGGTCACGCCGATGCCGTAGGTAGCCCTTCCGTTCTTCCGGGCTCCCCTGGCCATCTCGGCGGCGACTGCAGAACTAATTGCCGTGTATTTCTTGATCAGGCTGTTGTCCACGCCGAGGCTGGCGTTCTTGACCCAGTCGCCATATGACGTGAGCCCGTACTCGAAAGCGTCTGATGAGCCCGGAATATCGGTTATCATCTGGGCTATCATGCCGCCGGTGCAGCTCTCTGCCAGAGCTACGGTCTGCTTCTTTTCCAGAAGTCTCCTGACAGTCGCCTCAGCGAGAGTCTCGCCGTTCTCGGTGTACACGAGATCGCCGAGCTCAGCCTTAAGGTCTTCTATCAGCGCTCTGCCCTTGCTTTCCGCTTCCTCTTCCGTGTCGCCGAAGGACGTGACGCAGATCTCTATCTCACCCTCCTTGGCGTAGAGCGCCGCGTTGGGGTCTTCACCGTACAGACGGTCCTTTATCTTCACTTCGAGCTCTGATTCTCCCATGCCGGTGACCCCCAGCGTCCTGCAGAAGATCTTCTGTCCGGAGAGTTCACTGAGCCTGGGAGCGGCCTTTTCGGTGAACATAGGTCTGAGTTCGGAGGGAGGACCGGGGAGCAGGATTATGATCTGCTCATCTTTTCTGATATATACTCCGGGAGCTGTCCCGTTGTCGTTCTCCAGTATCTCGGCCCCAACAGGGATGAGAGCCTGTTTGCGGTTGTTGTCCTTCATCTCGCGGCCGCGGCTCTCAAAGAACGCGCGTATACGCTCCAGTGTATCCGCGTCCTCTTCCAGAGTCATACCGAGAGCCTTTGCGACCGTCTCCTTTGTCAGATCGTGATCCGTAGGTCCGAGACCTCCGGTGAACACGATCACATTGCTTCTGTTGACGGCGGTCATCAGGGCCTGGACTATATCGGTGGTCCTGTCGGCCACAGTGGTCTGGTTGGACACATTAAAGCCGAGGCTCTGAAGCTCCCTGCAGAGGAAAGACGCATTGGTGTTCTCGGTCCTTCCGTTGAGGAGCTCATCTCCTACCGTGATTATCTCCGCCTGCATCCTGCGCATGCTCATCAAACAAAATCCTCGTCGTAGAAGTGTATTACTTTCAGCACGCTGCTGTCCGCAGCGGCTGTTTCCATCTCATAAAGGCCCGGCACGCCATTCTCCGCCTCTTCTATCGATGCCAGAACGGGCTTCGTCCTGGGATGCTTTGGCGTGAATATAGTGCAGCAGTCCTCATATGGTTCGATGGAGATATCGAAGGTCCCTATCTCTCTGGCCACTTCCGAGATCTCCACCTTGTCGTCCCCGATCAGCGGTCTGAAAACAGGCATCCCGGCGACGATGTCGGTGCATCTTATAGCGCTCATGGTCTGGCTCGCAACCTGTCCCAGACTCTCGCCGGTAACTATAGCTCCGCATTCCTCCCGCTCCGCGATGATCTGGGTGATCCTCATCATGGAGCGGCGCATAAGCACCGTGAAGTAATCCTCGGGAGCGTTGTCCCTGATATTGACCTGGCAGTCGGTGAAAGGCACCTCGAACAGGCATACCCTTCCCGCCCAGCGGGACACCTGATAAGCGAGCCTCTCGACTTTATAAAGGGCTCTCTCTCCCGTGTAAGGCGGGCTCTGGAAGTGCACGCAGACCAGGTTACACCCGCGCCTTGCCATCTTCCATGCAGCTACGGGACTGTCTATGCCTCCGGAGAGCATGCATGCGACTTTTCCTCCGGTACCGGTGGGGATCCCTCCCGCTCCGGGGATCTGGTCAGCGTGAACGTAGGCTGCATTGTCCCTTATCTCGCATATGACAGTCATGTC
>JAFYZG010000021.1 GCA_017548825.1 Oscillospiraceae bacterium | reverse complement strand
GAAGGAAACCTGACCGCGACAGTATCCATGCCGCAGGTGATGGTATCCGAGACCCTGTCCGTTTTGTTGAAGATCATCGTCAGCGGGCCGGGCCAGAACTTTTCCGCGATCAGACGCGCATTATCCGGTATCTCCGTTACGATGCCGTCCAGCATATCCATGGACGAGATGTGGACTATGACCGGATTGTCCTGAGGCCTGCCCTTGACCGAATATACCTCCTTGAGGGCCTTCTCGCTGTATATGGACGCAGCGAGGCCGTAGACCGTCTCCGTCGGTATGGCTACGATCTCTCCTCTGTTAAGCAGCTCCGCGGCCCTTTCCGCGGCTGTCTCGACATCGCCGTTTTCTGCTTTGATCAGCTCTGTCCTCAATGCCTTTCCTCTCAGAACTCCGTGCCTGCGGCCCTCAGCTTCTCCGCTCTGTCCGCAGTCGCAAGGGAATCTATGATCTCGTTAAGGTCGCCGTTCATGATAGATTCGATCCTGTAAAGCGTCAGATTGATCCTGTGATCGGTCACCCTTCCCTGCGGGAAGTTGTACGTGCGGATGCGCTCGCTCCTGTCTCCGGTGCCGACCTGGCTGCGGCGCTCTTCCGCTATCTTTCCCTGCTGCTCCTGTTTCTTCTCTTCCAGAAGTTTTGAGCGCAGGATCTTCATCGCCCTGTCCTTGTTCTTGTACTGGCTCCTCTCGTCCTGGCATTCCACTACCAGCCCGGTGGGCAGATATGTTATGCGGATGGCGGACTCCGTCTTATTGACGTGCTGTCCCCCAGCTCCGCTGGAACGGAATGTGTCTATCTGCAGATCCTTGGGGTTGATCTCCAGTTCCACGTCTTCCGCTTCCGCCAGCGTGGCCACCGTGCAGGTGGATGTCTGGATCCTTCCCTGTGCTTCAGTCTCCGGCACTCTCTGGACCCTGTGGACTCCGCTCTCGTACTTGAGCCTGCTGTATGCGCCTTTTCCCTCCACCATGAAGCTGATCTCCTTGTATCCTCCGAGCTCAGTCTCATTCTCGTTGACCACTTCGGTCTTCCAGTTCTGCGCGGCGGCATACATGCTGTACATCCTGTACAGATCAGCGGCAAACAGAGCAGCTTCCTCTCCTCCTGCGCCGGCTCTTATCTCCATGATGACGCTCTTGTCGTCATCCTCATCCTTCGGCAGGAGCAGGATCTTGAGTTCCTCTTCCCCGGACTGCATGGCAGCGAGAGCTTCTTCCTTCTGCTCCCTGGCCATCTCTCTGAAGTCCTCGTCGGAATCCGGGTCGCTGAGGATCTCGTCTGCTTCCTCCGCTTCCCTTTTGCTGGCCAGATATCTGTCGAACTCCTCCACCACCGGTGTCAGGTTCTTGTATTCCTTATTGAGATCCCTGTACAGTTCCTGATCGCTCACGGTCTCCGGCAGCTGCAGGAGGCGGTAAACCTCCTCGAATCTCTCCTTTATCTTCTCCAGTTTCTCAAACATTACGAGCGGATGACCCTTTCACCGTTTATCTTCGTTATGCTCTTCTCGACTTTCTGCCTCGGGAGCATGATCTCCCTGCCGCAGCCTTCGCACTTTATCTTGAAATCCATGCCGATGCGCAGCACCTCGAACGTGCTGCTGCCGCAGGGATGCTGTTTCTTGACAGTTATGATATCGCCGACTTTAATATCCAATTAACAATCCTCCGAATATACAGAAGTATTATACAAGAAATAGGACTTCTTGCAATGTTTCGCCTTTCTCATGTGGTATAATACGATTTCAGAAGGGAGGTGAAGCGAATGCCTAATGACGCTTTCACAGAAGGGATCGTACCGGGCGGACTGACATCACATTCCGAAGTCAAGATCCTATGCTGTTACCTGCTCAACATTCAGAACAAGCCGGTCCCGCAGGACGTGCTGGTCTCAGCGGTCTCCAAGGACGGCCTGGTGAATTATTTCGAACTGGTATCCGCGCTCACCGAACTCACGGATTCGGGCCAGATCATCCTGGAGGACGGATGCTACCGCATCTCTGACAGCGGCAGACAGATCGCCGTCATGCTCTCGGGAGACCTCCCATTCTCAGTGCGCAGCAAAGCCGGAGATTCTCTGAGATATCTGGCTGAGCATGAGCGCAAGAGCCACGACAACAAGGTCGAGATAAAGAAGACAGATACCGGATATGAAGTGCTCTGCTCCATTTCCGACAGTTCTGACGGACCTCTCTACTCGCTGTCCGTCTATGTGCCTTCCCTCAAGGCGGCAAATACCGTGAGGGACAACTTCATCGATAAAGCGGAGCAGCTGCTCAGGTACGATCTGAGCCTGCTGACCGGAGAAGATCTCACGGAGGATAACTGATCAGATGCCTGATACCAACGACTATCTCTCCCAATTGCTGGCGAGAGTCGACAAAAAACTGAGCGACAGCGAAAGCGGTGAGAAGCCCGCCTCTTCCGCACCGGAGTCTTCCGAACCTGCGGAGCAGAAGGTCTTTACCAGCGGAGGCAGGTTCGACGACGTCCCCTTCGCGGGACAGCCGGAAGAAGAAACAGCACCTGCTGTCACTGCTCCCGCTCCGGAAGCAAGTCCCGCAGAAGAAACACCAGTGCACGAGACCGTACCGGCCGCTGAAGAGGAGTTCGAATATGCTGAGGAAACTATTGAAGAGGCTAACCCGCAGGAAGTACCGCGGGATCTGGAAAAAACTGTCAAAAAGACCTTCTCATTCACACCTGACAGCGAAACAGCGGATCAGCCCAGAGACGACGCGGGGAATGAAACGGAAGACGCTTTTGAATGGAACGTCTCGGAAGATGTGGAGAAGTATCTGAGTTCCGGCGACGGATCCACCATCTTCGAAAAGATGACCGCGCCATCTGAGAAGAAGACCGGAAGAGCAAAAAGAGCCGAGAAACGCCTGTTCAAGGAGAACACCAGACAGCTCATGGACAGCAACAGCGAGGCAAAGAGAGGCTGTTTCGGAACCTTCTTCCACATTATCTTCATCGTGCTGCTGGTAGCGTTCACGATCCTGGCGGTCCTGTATGTGCTGCAGACCATAGCCGGAGTGACGATCCTGGACATAGACAGCATACTCAACAGCGCTGCGGCTGCGGTCGCTAAGCTGATAGACTCATTCATCAAATAGTCCCATACCGACACACAAAACAGCGGCTTTATAAAAGCCGCTGTCGTTTTTTATGCGCTTGTTTCAGAAAATGCTGCCATCGCCCATGAGATCGTCCATCAGTTCATCCCTGACCTTGGACACATCCGTCTCACGGATCTTCTTGCGCAGCGGGAGCACGGATCCCGGGGATACCGACAGCTCGTCGATGCCTATGGACAGGAACGTCTCGGTAAGGTCGAGGTCAGCTCCGAGTTCTCCGCAGATGCCTACCCAGACACCGTTCTTATGGGCATTGTCAGTGACCGTCTTCAGCAGACGCAGCACCGCCGGGTGATGCGGGTTGAAGAACCTTCCCAGATCGTTGTTCTGGCGGTCGCAGGCCAGCGTGTACTGGGTCAGGTCGTTCGTGCCGCAGGAGAAGAAGTCCACCTCCTTCGCCAGGCGGTCGCTGATGACCGCCGCAGCCGGAGTCTCTATCATGATGCCGACCTGGACGTTCTCGTCATAGGGGATGCCTTCCTCCCTGAGTTCTGCTTTGACCTGCTCACACATCTTCTTTGCCTCGCGCACCTCCCATACGCTGGTCACCATGGGGAACATGATGCCCAGACGGCCGTAGGCGGAAGCGCGGTAGAGAGCTCTGAGCTGGGTGCGGAATATCTCGGGCCTGTTGAGGCAGATGCGCAGAGCCCTGTTGCCCAGCGCCGGGTTCTCTTCCTCGGGCATATCGAAGTATCCGATCTGTTTGTCCGCTCCTATGTCGAGAGTGCGTATTATGACTTCTCTTCCCTCCATATCGGAGAGAGCTTTCTTATATGCCTCGAACTGATAGTCCTCGGTGGGATAATCGTCGCAGTTGAGATATAGGAACTCGCTGCGGAACAGCCCGACACCGTCCGCGTCGTTGAGCAGCACCGCCTGTACGTCCTCGGGGCTGCCTATATTGCAGAACACCCTGATGTGCTGTCCGTCCAGCGTGACGTTCTCCTTGCCCTTGAGCTCCTCCAGCATCTGCTTGTATTCCAGCTGCTGTTTTCTCTTGTCCCTCAGGTAATCGACAGTCGCATCATCCGGATCGATGTATACCTGTCCGGTGGATCCGTCCACCATTGCGGAGCGTCCTTCGTACTCAGGCTTTATCTGATCTCCGAGTCCCACGATGGCGGGGATTCCCAGGGTCCTCGCGAGGATCGCCGTATGGCTGGATCCGGATCCCCCTTCGGTGACGAACGCGAGAATCTTTTTCTTGTCCAGCTGTATGGTCTCGCTGGGAGCCAGATCATCCGCGGCCAGTATCACGGGAACATCGGAGTCGATGCCTCCCTGCACCACCCCGAAGAGGATGTTGAGGAGACGGCCGGAGACGTCCCTGACGTCCGCCGCCCTCGCCTGCATATATGAATCGTCCATGGAAGCGAACATCTCCGCGAACTGTTCCGCAGTATCAGTGACCGCGGCTTCCGCGTTGTTTGCCTCTTCCAGGATCAGAGCCTGGATCGCTTCCTCATAATCCAGGTCCTCCGCCATCATCTGATGGGTCTCGAACAGTTCAGCCGCCTCGTCGCCGGCCTCTTCCCTGGCCTTCTCGGCCAGTTCTCCCAGCTGGTCTATGCACTTCTGCTGGGCTTCCTTGAACCTGTTCCATTCGCTTTCGGTATCCTCTACGGTATATCTTCTGAGCGTCGTCTCGGCGCGCTTATAGAAATAAAGGGGACCTTCTGCCACTCCCGTGGAAACGCCTTTTCCCTGAATAGTGATCATCGGTTTTCTCCTCACTCATATTCAATTAACAGAAAAGAGCAGACGGCGCGCCGTCTGCTCTTTTGGCGATATTACAGATTCTCTTTGAGCCAGGCGCTTAGTGCCTCTACAACGGCATCCTCATCTCCGCCTTCCACCGTGAACTTCACCGTGTCGCCCTGCTTCGCTCCAAGGCCCATGACAGCCATCAGACGCAGTCCGTCGACTGTCTTCTCGCCCTTCGTGATGCTGATCTTGGAGTCTGCGTAGTTCTTGATCTCCTTTACCAGGTTTCCTGCGGGACGCGCATGGATACCTACGGGGTCGGTAATGACATACTCAAATTCCTTCATGGTCTGTTCTCCTTATAGTTATTGTGGCCGGCTTCAGCCGTTCAGTTCTGTCCGTAATAGGCGTTGGCGCCGTGCTTGCGGAAATAGTGCTTGTCCTGGAGCTCCTGCGGCGCGGGCTGCACCTTGGGATCGATGAGCTCGGTCCAGAATGCCATCTTGGCGCACTCCTCGAGGACAACTGCGCAGTGGACGGAGTCTTCCGGGTTCTTGCCCCAGCAGAAGGGTCCGTGGTTCTTGCACAGCACAGCGGACACTGCCTCATAATCCTTGTTCAGTCTCGCGAACTCGTTTACGATCAGGTGTCCGGTGTTCTCCTCATACGCGTCCTCTATCTCCTCCGCCGTCAGGCAGCGCAGACAGGGCACATCGCCGTAGAAATAGTCGGCATGCGTCGTACCGTAGCAGGGAATGCTCCTGCCGGACTGCGCCCAGCTCGTCGCATAGGGCGAATGGGTATGCACGACGCCTCCGATATTGGGGAACGCCTTGTAAAGCTCCACATGAGTGGCAGTATCGGAAGAGGGTTTGAGCTTTCCTTCCACTACCTTGCCGTCCAGATCCACGACCACCATGTCTTCCGCCTTCATGATGTCATAATCGACACCGCTGGGCTTGATGACCACAAGTCCGCTTTCGCGGTCTATGCCGGAGACATTGCCCCAGGTGAACGTGACAAGACCGTACTTCGGAAGAAGCATGTTGGCCTCAAAAACTTCCTTTTTGAGCTGCTCTAACATTGATGATATCTCCTTTGCTGAGGTTTCTGTATTTCAGCCGGTCCCCTGCCGTATTACCACGAAACGGCGCAAAACCGGTTTCCTTCTATTTCATTATATCCGAACGGCGCCTCTGTGTCTTGCATAAGTGGTTCCGGAATTGAATTTTCTGTAAACTCCTGTTTTCTTTGGATCAGAGCAGCACGAACTTCTCGATTATCTCGGCAACTCCGCATTCGTTGTTGTTCTTCTCGGTTATATAATCCGCGACCGCTTTCACATCGTCTGTCGCGTTGCACATGACGCAGCCGAGTCCCGCGGCCTCTATCATCTTTATGTCGTTGCCGGCGTCTCCTGCCGCTATGGTGTTCTCCCTGTCTATCCCGAGGATGTCCGCCATCTGCAGCAGGGCGTTTCCCTTGTTAAGTCCTTTGCTGACTATCTCGACATACTGATCGTTGGAGAAGAAGGTATCCAGTATACCGTCAGCCCATGACGCGACCCATTCCCGGAACGCCTGCAGCGGAGCCGGGTCGCGGTCGTCTATGATGAGCATCTTGACCGGTTCTTCGTCCAGAAGCGCCACATCGGGGATAACCTCTTCCTCGACGATCATCTTCCTGCTGTACTCCCTGACGAGCTCATCGTCGCAGACTGGTTCCACAACCACCCTGTCGTCGCGGTAGGTCTGGATGTGGATCCCCCTTCTGTTCGCTTCCTCAAAGGTCTTCTTGACTATGTCCAGAGGCAGCGTCGACCTGTATACCGCCTTCCTCTCAAATGAATCGTACAGCACTCCGCCGTTGAACGCGATGATATAGCATCCCTTTGAGGTCAGTCCCAGTCTCTCAGCCTGCAGAACGGCGCTGCCCAGCGGTCTTCCGGTGGCGATGATGACGCTGTGGCCCTGATCCAGCATCCTGTATATGGCTTCCCTGTTTCCCTGCGGTATCTGCTTGTCATCGGTGAGCAGGGTCCCGTCAAGATCCAGAAACAGAGCTTTCCTGTCGTTGTGCGCCATCATTGCTCCTTTTTCTTATGCGTCGGAAAAGTATTTTATGAAACGATTATAGCATCACAGAGACCGGCCGCGAAACATCTGAAAAGGTGCCGCCTCCCTGCGGAGACGGCACCGGATCATATATTTCTATCTGAGAAAACACTCTGTCTGACAGATCATGCCTTTCCGTCGCAGCCGAGGACGTCGACGATCTTGTGCATGACGAGCTGCTTGATGGCTTCACGGGCGGGCTTGAGGTACTGACGCGGGTCGAAATCCGCGGGATGCTCAGCCATGTACTGCCTGATCATGGCAGTCATCGCCAGACGCAGGTCGGAGTCGATGTTGATCTTGCAGACGGCGAGCCTTGCTGCCTCGCGGAGCTGCTCTTCCGGGATGCCGATGGCGTCGGGCATGTTTCCGCCGTACTGGTTGATGATGGCGACCAGATCCTGGGGAACGCTGGATGAGCCGTGGAGCACGATCGGGAATCCGGGCAGACGGCGGCTGACTTCCTCGAGGATGTCAAAACGGAGCTGGGGCTTCGTGCCGGGTTTGAACTTGTAAGCGCCGTGGCTGGTGCCGATGGCGATCGCAAGGCTGTCACATCCGGTGCGGGTGACGAACTCCTCGACGTCCTCGGGACGGGTGTAGGAGCTGTCCTCAGCGGAGACGTTGACTTCGTCCTCGATGCCGGCGAGAGTGCCGAGCTCGGCCTCTACGACAACACCGTGGTCATGTGCATATTCGACGACCTGCTTGGTGAGAGCGATGTTGTCCTCGAAAGACTTGGAGGACGCGTCGATCATTACGGAGGTGAATCCGTCGTCGATGCAGGATTTGCAGAGTTCGAAGGAATCGCCGTGGTCAAGATGGAGCGCGATCGGAAGGCCGGTCTCGATGACTGCTGCCTCGACGAGCTTCATGAGATATGTGCGGTTCGCATACGCGCGGGCTCCCTTGGAGACCTGGAGGATCAGAGGAGCATTGAGGTCCTTGCCCGCTTCGGTGATGCCCTGGATGATCTCCATGTTATTGACGTTGAAAGCGCCGATGGCATATCCGCCGTTGTAGGCCTTTTCGAACATTTCCTTTGTAGTTACGAGTGGCATGTTTTTCTCCTTTTTCTTATAACTTTCTAAATCGATCGAGATCGATATACGTTCGTCTCTATTATAGTAGCGCGGCACACTTAATTCAACCGGTTAGTCCCACCTAACCAGCTTCGCCCCACAACTGTTTCCCCTGTACCGCCGGATCCCTGTCTCTCCCCCTCTTCCATCGTTCCGGGAATACCGGTCTCTTTGTGTCTGTCAATTGATTGACAGCCGTCCGTATGCTATATTATTGTCGTTATTTTGTGTAATCAAATCATTTGGAGGCAAATAGATATGTCAGTACTTAAAGGCGCATGCATCGTCGGCCAGTCCGGCGGTCCGACATCTGTCATCAACGCCAGCGCTCAGGGAGTCATCGAGACCGCCCTGGCAAACGAGAACATCACCAGAGTCCTCGCCGCAGAGAACGGCATCCTCGGTATACTCGAGGACAGGATCTTCGACTGCGGGAAGGAAGATCCCCGTGAGATCGCTCTTCTGAGCGGAACTCCTTCTTCCGCCCTCGGATCCTGCAGATACAAGCTCAAAGACAGCGATGTGGACGACACGGACTACAGGCGAATCCTCGAGATCTTCCAGAAATATGATATCCGCTATTTCTTCTACAACGGCGGAAACGACTCAATGGACACCTGCAACAAGGTCTCCAAGTACATGCAGAAGGTCGGCTATGAGTGCAACATAATCGGCGTTCCCAAGACCATCGACAACGACCTGGCCGGAACAGACCACTGCCCCGGCTTCGGCAGCGCCGCCAAGTACATCGCCACCTCCGTCGCGGAAGTCTCCCTCGACGCCATCGCATACGGCACCAACGCCCCCATCGTCATCTTTGAGATCATGGGAAGGAACGCGGGCTGGCTGACCGCCGCCGCGCACCTTGCTAACGTCATCGGGGAAGGCCCCGATCTCGAATATCTGCCGGAAGTTCCGTTCAGCGTCGATCAGTTCCTCGCCGATGTGGACAGAGTCCGCGCCGAAAAAGGCAAATGCATCGTCGCCGTCTCGGAAGGCGTGCATGACGCAGAAGGCAACTTCATCTCCGAGCTCGGAAGCAACCTCGCCCAGACCAAGGACGCCTTCGGTCACTCCCAGATGGGCGGCCTCGCGGGAACGCTTGCGAACCTCGTCAAGGATCACACCGGGCTCAAGGTCCGCGGCATAGAACTCTCGCTGCTGCAGCGCTGCGCAGCGCACTGCGCATCCGGCACCGACCTCGCTGAGGCGTATGAAGTCGGCAAGCAGGCCGTCCTGGCCGCCACGAACGGCGAGACCGACAAGATGATGGCTCTCAGGAGAGCCGACAGCGAGGATTACAGATGCGACGTGGTCGCAGTCCCCCTCGCCGAAGCCGCCAACGCCGAGCGCACCGTTCCGGTGGAATGGATGAACGATGCGCACAACGAGATGACCGACGAATTCGTCAAATACTGCCTGCCTCTTATCCAGGGACCCACGCTGCAGAAGACCGAGAACGGACTTCCCAGATTCGCCCACCTCAGGAAAGAGCACGCATGATCTGATC
Source organism: Oscillospiraceae bacterium (assembly GCA_017548825.1). Lineage (GTDB taxonomy): Bacteria > Bacillota > Clostridia > Oscillospirales > Ruminococcaceae > RUG11783. Next base: position 3,554 of record JAFYZG010000021.1, on the reverse strand, counting down.
AACAGCATACGAAAGGCGCTGCCGCGGCAGCGCCTTTTTTTCGTCTCTGATATTTCAGGTTGTCTCCTGTCCCGCTTCGTTGAGATCCACGTCCTTGGTCTCCCTGAGGTGCTTCCTGACATACAGCACCGAGAGCAGCATGAACGGCACGAAGAACACCAGCTGGACCAGTCCTATGTTCCTGCTTCCGATGAACTGGTAGAGGACCCCTATGATGATGGTGACCACCATGTTGGACAGCGCTGTGTACTGCAGCATGCCCACCACCGACGCGCGTCTCTCGGTGGGGACCGATTCCGACGGCACCACGATGTACAGCAGGTCGGAGAAGGACCAGAGACCTCCGTACATGAGTCCGTTGGCGAACGCCAGAACGATGGGACCTGCCCCGAATATCGCGCAGAGCACGAACACTATCTCGCCTACGAGAGCCAGGATCCCGAACAGTATCCCGGACTTCTTCCTTCCGAGCCAGTCGGTCAGGAATCCGCTGAAGAACGCGAACACAGCATATACGATGGGCTCCACAGTGTAGAAGAGGTTCATCTCGTCGTCGGTCATGCCGTGAGCGAGCATGGTCTCCGCTGCGTACCCCGTGAGCGCCACCGCGCACATGAATATCGTGAGGATGAGCATCAGCGAGCGCACCTGACTGCTGCGGAACATGTATCTGACAGTCTCTTTGAGGCTGTAGTCCTCAGCCTGCTCCGGGGTCTCCCCTTCCACGGGCTTCTCGGTGCCTTCCAGTTCCTCTATCTTCCTCTGCAGGAACACCGGAGTCTCCCTGAGCAGGAAAATGCTCCCGAATCCGACGATGAGCGCCACGGCCACCGGCACCAGGAACACCAGCCTCCAGGTAGTAAGGTCGGAGGGATCGTAGAAAATGCTCCTGAGGACGCCTATGAGAGAAACGCTCAGAAGGGCTATGCCCTTGGTGACGCTGCAGTAGGTGGCTCTTCTCTCCTTGGGCGCCACCTCCATGATGTATATGACCTGCATGTCGTTGGGAGTAAAGAATCCGTACAGCACCGTGCCGATCAAGTACCAGACATAGTTGGGCGCTATCATGCACAGCAGCATGCCCACTCCCATTCCGACGGTGTTTATCACCAGGAATATCTTCCTTCCGAACCTGTCGGAGAAGGATTTGTAGAAAGGCATCAGGAACATGAACAGGTACGTCGGGATGGATGTTATAGCCATCTTGCTGACGGCGTTGGCGTACTCGTCAGACGCCGCGTCCGCCCCGGGTATGCGGAACAGGTCGAAGATCATATATGGCCTCATGAGGTTGATGTTGCTGGTGATCTCGTCGACGACATAGATCACCGTGAGGATCACCATGATCAGCGTCATGTTTTTGAGGAACGCCAGACTGTCCGCTTCTTTCTTTCTGAGTACGGCCAGCTGCTTCTCTTTGTCCGCGCCGCGGACGGCAAGTTTATCTTCGCTCATTTCAGTCTCCTGTAATCATCTTATCGGGAGTTGCCTCCCCAAGCAGAATTATATGTGATTTCACCGCGTTTTTTCACTGCCGCGTCCGTTTCGCATACGGATTTGTCGGATATGCACTAACAGAGACAGCGTTATGCACAACTGTCTTTAACTGTCCGGTATCACAGATAATTATGGTATAATATCCAGGTCTTACGGAGGGAGGAACGCAATGGAAAAGAGAGAGAAATTTCTGGTCCTGATCAAGGAGCTTCTGATCGTCACGGTCGGAAGCGTCATCTATGCCGTAGGGCTTTCCATGTTCCTGGACGCCAACAATATCTCGGCCGGCGGCATCGCGGGCCTCGCGATGATAGTCACGCACTTCATAGACGTCGATCTCGGTCTCATGATCTTCCTCATGAACCTTCCTCTGTTCATCGCCGGATGGATCAGGTTCCGCAACAAGTTCCTTTTCTATACCATCTACGCCATCGCGCTGTCCTCGTACGTCATCGACTTCCTGGGAGGCAAGTTCCCGCAGTACATGCCGCTCACAAAGGATCTCATGCTGGCCACCATAGCGGGCGGCGCGGTCATGTCAGTGGGTATGAGCCTCATTTATCTGGGTGGCGGCAGCGTAGGAGGCACCGATATCATAATCAAGTTCCTCCGGCAGAAGCACAGCCACATCGGGACCGGCACGCTGTCCTTCTTTATGGACTTCACGACCTGCCTGCTCTCCTGCTTCGTGTTCGGAGGGTATGAGCTGGGCGTCTACGCAGCCCTCGCGCTTTATGTCCAGGGCATCGTGATGGACAAGATGCTGTACGGCGGCAATGAGGCGAAGCTCGTATACGTGATAAGTTCAAAGACAGAAGAGATATCTCAGAGGCTCCTCTCCGATCTGGAGATCGGCGTCACCTGGCTGGAGGGCGTCGGCGCATACACACAGCAGTCCAAACAGGTGATCTTCGCGGCGTTCCGCAAGCAGAACTACCAGAGCGTCAGACAGATCGTAAAGGAGGAGGACCCGGACGCTTTCATGATAGTCACGAGCGCTTCCGAGATATTCGGGCTGGGTTTCAGGGACCATTTCGCGGACGAGATCTGACGCCAGATTTCAGTTGATTTTGCTATTTTGCTGTGATAGAATACTATGGCAATCGGGGTGTAGCGCAGTTTGGTAGCGTGCTTGAATGGGGTTCAAGAGGCCGCGAGTTCGACTCTCGCCACTCCGACCAGAGGACAAAGGGGCTCAAAAGCCCCTTTGCCGACTGACTTAAAGCGGATTGACCGCGGAGGTCAGAGCAAATATAATAGACATGCCAATGGGGGTGTAGCTCATTTGGGAGAGCGCTTGAATGGCATTCAAGAGGTAGTGGGTTCGATCCCCATCATCTCCACCAACAGGTCCTGGGACATCATATCCCGGGACTTTTCTTTTTGTCTTCCGCCTTGTGACCGCCTGAACCGTGTTGCATAATTAACATATAAACCGATCTTACAGGAGCATCATATGCACCTCATTCTCAGATATCTCAGAAACTACAAAAAGGAATGCATCATCGCACCTCTGTTCAAGCTGATGGAGGTGGTCTTTGAACTGCTCGTTCCCTATGTCGTGATACGGATAGTTGACGAGAGCATCCCCACCGGCGACAGAGGCCTTCTGGTCAGGTCCTTTCTCCTCCTGCTGGCTCTTTCCCTTATCGGATTCAGCTGCACGCTGATAGCCCAGTATTTCTCCGCAAACGCCGCGGCAAGGGCCACGGGAGACATAAGAAAAGATCTGTTCGGCCATATCCAGTCGCTCTCCTATTCGCAGCTCGACAAAACGGGCACGGCTCAGCTCATGAACCGCATGTCAGTGGATGCCAACTCGGTATCCCAGGGCATCAACATGGGGCTGAGGCTGCTGCTCCGCTCGCCCTTCGTGGTGTTCGGTGCAATGGTCATGGCCTTCACCGTGGACAGAAAAGCCGCGATGCTCTTCGTGATAATGATCCCCATACTGACAGTGATCGTGTTCACTGTCATCCTGGCAGGCCGTCCGCTCTATGCCAGAGTACAGAAACTGCAGGACAGCCTTCTGCTGCTGACCCGCGAGAACCTGGCCG
>JAFYZG010000020.1 GCA_017548825.1 Oscillospiraceae bacterium | reverse complement strand
CGGGGAGATATCCGGCGGACAGACGCTGTGCTTCATGACGATGGCGGTAGCTGAGATAGTGCAGAGCTTCAACATGAGGAGCCATCACTCGCTGTTTCACGGCGATCCATTCGCAAACAGGATGCTGGATCTGTCGGCATTCCTCTCCATAGGATTGACGGCGCTCGTGCTGTTCACTCCTCTGAGAACGCTGTTCGAACTGGATGTGCTGCCGCGGAGCTGTTATCTCTACGGCGCGGGACTGGCGCTGCTCTCCATCCCGATCATGGAAGCCGCAAAAGCGCTGGGGCTTGAAAAAGGCTGATGATGACCGCAGAACTCTGCGGCAGCTGACCTTCTTGACAGTCACAGGATACGCGTTTATAATGTCAAGGTACGAAATTCCTAGGCAAGGGAGGGATAAAAGTGTCGGAAGTCAGAGTCAAGGAGAACGAGAGTCTGGACAGCGCGCTCCGCAGGTTTAAGCGTCAGTGTGCACGTTCAGGGATCCTTGCCGAGGTTCGCAAGCGCGAGCATTACGAGAAGCCTTCTGTCCGCCGTAAGAAGAAGGCGGAAGCTGCCCGCAAGCGCAAGTTCAAATAAGGATACTGACTAAGGGCGTTGCGAGCAACGCCCTTTTAACATATTCAAGGAGAGAAAAATGGGAGCAAGATTCGGCCCTGCGGGAAACTCAAACAGCTTCACGGATGCCGGCTTCAAAAGCACTCTGGATGCACCTGCATTCTGCGCTTCGATGGGACTGGATGCCTACGAGTATCAGTGCGGCCTCGGAGTGAGAGTAAAGCAGGATATGGCGGAGAAACTGCGTCTGAAAGCCCTTGAGAGCGGAGTTCAGATGAGTCTGCACGCGCCATACTACATCTCTCTTTCCTCGCTGGAAGAGGAGAAGAGAAAGGGAAGCGCGAGGTATTTTCTGGAGAGCGCTCAGGCGGTAAAGGGCATGGGAGGCGCCAGATTCGTGGTGCATTCCGGGTCCTGCGGAAAGCAGACGAGGGAACAGGCACTGGCGCTTGCCGTGGAGACCCTCAGATACTGCATCGCCGAACTGGATGCCGCCGGATTCACCGACGTCACCGTCTGCCCCGAAACGATGGGAAAGATCGGTCAGCTGGGCACTCTGGAAGAGGTGCTGGAACTGTGTTCGGTGGATGAAAGGATACTTCCCTGCATAGATTTCGGCCATCTCAACGCCAGGACGATGGGCGGCATAAAGGGAAGAGAGGACTATGAGTTCATCCTCGATGCCATGGCGGACAGGCTTGGCACAGAGCGCGCGTCCGTATTCCATTCCCATTTCTCGAAGATAGAGTACACGTCAGGCGGCGAGAAGAGGCATCTGACATTCGAAGACACGGTCTTCGGACCGGAGCCGCAGCCGCTGATGAGACTCATAGCGGAAAGAGGCTGGAGTCCGACGTTCATTTGCGAATCGGACGGAACGCAGGCTGAGGATGCACAGACACTGAAAAGGATATATACGGAGGAACTGGAGAGATTATGAGCAGGATAGAGAAACTGATAGCGAAGCTCCCGGAGAACTGCGACGGAGCGATAGTGTTTTCCATGACGAACAGGGGATATCTGACGGAGTTCATGTCATCCGACGGAACGCTGCTGGTATTCCGTGACGGGGCGGTCTTCATCACCGACTCCAGATACATCGAGATCGCCAGAAAGACAGTGAAAGGCGCGGATGTCATCCTTCAGGATAAGCTGGCGGAGCAGGTGGCGGCGATCTGCAGAGACCGCGGCGCAAAGGAACTGATGGTAGAACAGGAGCTTACCCTGGCACAGTTCAGGATGTTCAGGGACGGACTGTCCGGCGTGACCCTGCTGGACGGGCCGGAGCTTTCAGACGCAATCAGGGAGCTCAGGGCGGTCAAGGAACCTAAGGAGATAGAATTGATCTGCGGAGCCCAGGAGATAACAGACAAGGCTTTTCTGGAGATACTCAACTTCATCAGGCCCGGCGTGACCGAGAAGCAGGTGGCGGCGGAACTGGAATACTGCATGAGAAAACTCGGAGCTGACGGTCTCGCTTTCGGATCCATCGTGGCTTCGGGCGAGAACGGATCGATGCCCCATGCGGTCCCCGGAGACAGGAAGATAAGGAAAGGCGACCTGATCACCATGGATTTCGGCGCCAAGCTCGGCGGATACTGCTCCGACATGACCAGAACGGTCGCGGTCGGAAAGATCAAGGAAGAACAGCTGAAGATCTACAACACTGTGCTTGAAGCGCATCTCGCTTCCATGGCTGCGGCAAAGCCCGGCTGCTCAGGGAAAGCGCTGGACGCCATAGCAAGGGAAGTCATAGACGCTGCGGGATATGCAGGCTGTTTCGGGCATTCCCTGGGTCACTCCCTCGGACTTGACATCCATGAGACGCCCATGTGCACGCCGGCAAGGGATTACACGCTCCCGGCGGGGACCGTGATGACCATAGAGCCCGGCATCTATGTCGAGGGCAAGTGGGGCGTAAGGATAGAGAACATGATCCTTATCACAGAGGACGGCTACAGGAACCTCACCGGAAGCGAGAGAGCGCTCATAACGCTCGACTGAAGCTGTCAACTTGTGTTTTCGGGACCCATACAATAAAATTAAGGATGGACCGGACGCCGGCCCGGCAGAAACGCACAGGTTCGGAGGATGGGATGTTCGAAGAGTTTCTGGGCAATGAAGAACTGAAAAAAGAGATCTCAGCCCGCCTTGAGTCGGACAGTTTTCCGCATGCGGTGTCATTCTCCGGAGACGAGGGGACCGGCTGCGACTTCTTTGCAAGGCTCGTGGCCGCCGAATACCTGAACGACCGAAACGGGCTCGTTCTTAGAAATGTCCATCCCGATTTCGTCTCCGTTCAGGGAAGCGGTTCTTCCGGACAGGTCTCCGTATCCGATGTGAGAGACGCGCTCTATGAGATGAACAAGGCTGCAGTCATGACGGACGGCAGACGTGTGCTCCATATCAGGGAAGCGGAGAACCTCAACGCATATTCGGCAAACGCGCTGCTCAAGATGATGGAGGAGCCCCCGGAAGGAGTGATATTCATTCTCACGGTGAGACGTCAGGATGACCTGATGCCCACGATCCGTTCCCGAGTGGTGGAATACAGGATAAGACCTCTTGATACAGGTCTGTGTGCCGGAGAAGCGGTAAGAAGACTGCCGGAGCTGGACAGAGAAAAGGCGGAGAGCCTTTCCGAACTCTTCGGTGGAAGGCTCGGACTGGTCCTGAGGGCCGCCGAGGACCGGAAGTATTCTTTCTGCGTTCAGACAGCGGAAATGTTTATAGAAGCAGCATACGGCAGGAACAGGTACGGGATGATGGCGGCGCTCGCGGCGGCGGAGAACAGAGATCAGCTGTCGCTGATATTCAGGACCGCGCTGTCCGGCATTGCCCGCAAAGTGGAAAAGGATCCCGGGAACGCGGAATTCTCGGGTCACATATATGAATGCGTCACAGATGCCATGGAACAGACAGACGCATTCGTCAACGCAAAGACATCGGCTGCGGTTCTCGCCGCAAGGATCGCTGAGAGGTAGTTATGACAAGGATAGTAGGAGTCAAATTCAGAGGCGCCGGAAAGAGCTATTATTTCGATCCCGGTGAAGAAACATATAAAAAGGGAGACAAGGTCATAGTCGAGACTGCCAGAGGCATGGAGCTCGGCGATGTATCTTTCCCTCCCTGTGAGATCGATGACAGCAAGGTCAGGGACGATCTCAAGCCGGT
>JAFYZG010000146.1 GCA_017548825.1 Oscillospiraceae bacterium | reverse complement strand
CATAGGCTTCTATCTCTTCAACCTGGTGAGTCACGGTTTTTGGGGAGATATACACGGACTGGTGTATGACGACGGAACGATCAGAGACCCCTCAGTCATAGCGGCTCTGTTCGGTTTCTTCCGCAACAGGACGACCGGCAGGATCCTGGCGAACGCCAACAAGGAAGGACACGCCTATAAGGCTGTGAAAGCTGTGGAGGACGCGCTGAGAGTTGAGCCTACCACGCTGTTCATGTCAAAGCCTAAGACCACCGACGATATCCTTGACGCAGCGGAGTACTGCGTGAATATCCTGGAAGCATGCGAGATGGTCCCGATGTGGGACGCGCCTTCCGCGAGGATAGAGATCTGGAGGAGCATGCCTGAGGAGCAGAGAGACAAGCATGAGATATCCAGATTCGCGCATGAGATGGCGCAGCTTGTAAAGAAGAACTGTCTGTTTGACTGATAATACGGGAATACAGGGAAGGGCCCCGACATTTGCTGTCGGGGCCCTTGCTGATATAGTTCTGTCAAGACTTTGCTATAAACGAAGTACCGCATTTGGGGCAGTCGATCCGTATCTTACCCTTTCCGCGGGGCACGCGGAGCCATGTCCGGCATGTCCTGCAACGGAAGAACCGGTATTCCCTGATCTGCGACAGCCTTGTCACGGTATCGGATACAGAGCGGTACATGGAAGAAGAAATGAAATGGTCGTTCTCGCATTTGCGGTTGTAGAGCTGCGAGGAGAAGGCTCTCCAGACGGACCATACAAACAGGACCATCGCTACGGCAAAGAGAAACATGGATATGTATCCGCCTGCGGCCTTCCTGAGGAGCATGGAGAGAAGCAGGGGAAGAGGAACCGAGGCCATGAGGAACCTGCTGAGTCCGTCAAAGCCGCAGCGCCCTATGAATATCCTGGAAAACAGGTAAGAAATGCGATCTCTCAATACAGTGACCCTCCTGCCAGATAGATATTAGAATGTACCGGCTATGACAATCAATATGCACGGAGCAATGTTAACGGAGGATTTACATTTCTGCGTCTATAGGGGGAAGAAAACCGCCCTCATCAATCGATGAGGGCGGTGATGTCTGTTCAGAGGCTGATCAGTAAGATCAGAATTCCATTGCCGGCGTCCAGATGCGGTTGCCGTAGATATCGGTGAACCTGTATGTGACGCTGAACGTGGTGCCGTTGACATAGGCGCTTCCGAGCGTGAGCCCGTCGGATCCGACAGTGATCGGATCTCCGAGCTTCTTGGTGTCGGTGTAAGTCCCGTCGTATGCGTAATAGTCGCACAGGAACTGGAGCTTGTCTCCCGCCTCGATCGGCATGTTTCCTTTTGCGAACATCAGCTCGTTCTCTTCGCAGAACGGTCTCCATCCGGTGATGGTGCCGTTCTTGTTATCGCTTGAGTATACCACCTCGAGATTGACTACGGATGTGACTTCGCTGCCGGAATCATCCTTCCTTGTGAGGATCGCTGGAATGCGTCCCCTGGTGACCCAGGTGCCGTCGTCATTTACGGTATCGGAAGTCATGTAGTAGGAGACCAGAGTGCCGTTGACTGTGGTCCAGGACTTGTCATAGTCGAAGATCAGGTCATTTCCGTCTATGGTGAACAGGTTGTCGAGGCCGAGGTCTACGAACCCCTTTCCGTCATCGACGAACACGTTGAGTTCAACGGTCTCGATAAGGTTCCACTGGGAATCAGTCAGCGATACGACGTATTTGCCGTCGGAACGTTTCGTGATGGTGATGTCACCGGGGTTGATGTAGTTCTCGGAGACGAACTGTGCGCTCTTGCTGACGGTCTCGGTATCGAACCAGCTGTACTGGCTGGGTATGGAACGTCCGGACATCATCGAGAGCAGGCTCATGATATCGGAAGGACTGATGGAATATCCGGATGACTGGCTGCCGGAAGATGTCGTGTAGTTTCCGAGAAGGGAACCGAGAGGATTGCTGTAGCTTCCTCCGAGAAGCGATCCCAGATCGATGCTCGAACCGGACTGGCCGTAGTTATAGGTGGAGCTTGAATATGCGGCCTGCCCGCTGGAGGCCATGGTGGCAAAGGTCTTGATGCACTTCGTGTACTCGGAGTCGAAACCTATGCTGTTGTAGGTGTTTACAGCAGAAGTCATGGATTTCATCGACTCATAGGGGAAGTAGATCGAAATGCCGTTTGCCCTGGAGATGGTGGTGCGGTTGTATTTGATGCAGCTGCGGAGAGCCTCGGCAAGCAGTTTGGATTCCGTGGAACCGAGCCTGTCGCAGAAGTCGGGGAGGTCGATCTGGTTCAGACCGTTTCCTTCCGCGAACTGTCTGGTCGTCGCTCTCGCATTGGAGACTGTTCTGTAGTTGTTGCTCTCGATAAGAGATGAAGTTGAGTTGGCGAATCTGGTGAACACCTCGGGAACGACGCCTTCCAGTTCGGCAAGGTCCACGCAGGAGAGCGTGACCTGAGCGTTGCGCTCCGACTGCTGACTGGCTGCTACGAAATCATCGCAGATCTGCTTGGAGAGCGTGAGGGTGTCTATGGAAGTGTTCTTGGAGATGGAAGTGAGCCAGTTTGTGTAGTACCAGCCGGTGCCGGGCTCCGTCTCCTCAGAGGCTATGATGTAGTCAGCATACTTGGTGCAGACCATATCCGTCTCCAGGGTGGACATGAGGCAGGTATCGAATCCGATCCAGTCGAAGATGACACCTGCATCGCTGAGAGCCTTGTCGATCTCAGCGAGATCCATGGAGTCGTTTCCGCCGTTTTTCTCGTCGTAGCCATATCCTGTGATCGAGCCGCCGCCGTGGTCCCAGAAAATTAGGATGTTGCGGTTGGCGGGGAACTTGGACGCGCAGTACTTGATGAACTCGGTCAGAGTGGACGGTTTTACCATGGACTTGCTGCCGTAGTTCGATTCCAGAGTCTGAAGCTGACCGCCTGAAAGGACGCGGTAGATCTGGTTGCTGCCGGAAGAGACGACACTGTTCTGCCATTTCTTGCAGCCGCCTGTCTCCACGATGACGTTGACGTTGTCGCCGATGGTCGCCTTGGTCATCTCAACGAGGTCGTTGGTGGCCATGCCGTATTTCGACTCCAGGTCAGTTCCGCACATGTACACCATGATCGTAACCGTATCTTTGCCGCCGCCCAGAGCCTTGAACCTCTTTTCACGGGCTTTGCCGTTTACAGTTGGCGTCGGCTCGGGAGTCGGATCCGGCGTGGGAGTTGGAGTCGGAACGGGAGTGGGTTCCGGATCGGGTTCCGGAGTATTCTGGGAGGGGCTGGGAGTCGGATCCGGTGTGACCGAGGGGGTATTATAGAACATCCCTCTCATAATACTGAAGATCGCGATCACGGCTACCGCAATGAGTACTATCCTGCGGGCTTTCTTGGGGAGCTTGGCAAAAAGCACGCCGAGCCCGAGAAGCGCCAGAGGAGACACGCTGCCCCTGCTGGAACCTGCACGGTCAGAAGAATGGCCTGATGAAGAATGCTGCTCATGAGAAGAACCGGGTCTTCCGCCCGATCCCACAGGACCGGTTCCGGCAGATCCGCCGACATGAACGTCTACTTTGCCCTGAGGTTCAGAACGTTCTCTGCTGTGTGGTCTGTTTTCGTTGTCCATATGATTTCTCCTTCAGTAAAAAGAGATAGATACATAATCTACAAATCACAGTATATCATTATTAATTCTTAATAATGCAATTATTGATAGTTACGGATGATGACATTTTTCAATTTGTTAATAATGTCATGTCTCAGTTTGACATAAATGCTGAAGCTGTTCACTGAAGACAGTCCACGGCCAGCAGTCCGGGGGAAGAGATGAAACGGATAAAGGTCCTCCGCCTGCGGTATCATTCAACACTATCTCATATGACCACAGGGCAAGGGGACAGTCCGCTTTGCTGCCGTACCTGCGGTCTCCCAGCAGGGGATGTTTCCTGCTGGAGAACTGCACCCTGATCTGGTGGGTGCGCCCGGAATGCAGTCTTATGAGGACAAGGCTCATACCGTCAGTCTCGGATAAAGTCTCATAAGACAGTTCCGCTTCTCTGACGCCTTTGCGCCGTCGCGTAACGACGTAGGTCTTGTTTTTAGCGCTGTCGTGGAAAAGAAGGTCGCTCAGCGATCCGCTTTTCTTTTCCAACGATCCGGATATCACGGCCACATAGGTTTTTCGTGCACCCCCCTCCGGTGAAAAAGCGGCCGAGAGAGCTGCGGCGGAGTCCCTGTTCAGGGCGTAAGCCATCACGCCACCGGCCTCGCGGTCCAGCCGGTGCACGCAGAAAACATCTGAGACACCGAGCGTATCCCTTATGAGCACAGGAAGACCCGGATCCTCGGATAGCACGCCGGGATCCTTGATGCAGCAGACGATGTCGTCGCTGCGGTATAAGATCTTTAAAACCTCTGACATGATAAAAAAGCGTCCGCGGTATCATCTGCCGGCGGACGCATCACTTTCTACTGGTTGAGCTGGAAGTTCTTGTTGAAGGCGATATCATACAGGGTATCGAAATCGTCCATGGTCGCCGGCTTATAAGAAGGGTTCCTGAGGAGCGCGGCAGGGTGGAACGTGGCCATGATCAGACGGTTGTTCTTCATGAAGACCTCGCCGTGCTGCTTCGTGACCTGGAAGTCAGGGGATATGAGCTGCTTGGCGGCTATGCGCCCCAGACAGACGATGATCTTGGGATCGATTATCCTGATCTGCTCCATGAGATATCCGATGCATCTCTCCTCCTCTGCGGGCAGAGGATCCCTGTTCATGGGAGGACGGCACTTAACTATGTTGCCTATAAAGACGTCTTCTCTCCTGATGCCGCTGGCGGTAAGGAAATCGTTAAGCATACGGCCGGCTGCGCCTACGAAAGGCTCGCCCGTCTCGTCTTCGTTTTTCCCCGGAGCTTCACCCACGAACATGATGTCGGCGTTGGGGTTGCCGGAACCGAAAACAGCGTTGATCCTGGTCTCGCTCAGCGGGCAGTTTATACAGGTGCGTACCTTTTCTCTCAGTTCATCAAGTGTCATTTCTTTCACCCCCGTCAAAAGTATAGCACAGCACAGGCGACCCTTGAACAAGGGTATAGGAAAGTGTACAATCGAAGGGCAGACAATATATTTTTATGAGGTATGTAAGGAATGGCCAGCGTAATTATCGAGACATCAGCAAGACACGTCCATGTAACGGAAGAAGATCTTCATACCCTGTTCGGAGAGGGATATGAACTGACAGTGAGAAAGATGCTCTCACAGCCCGGACAGTTCGCTTCCGGAGAGAGAGTCACTATAGTGGGACCGAAGCGCTCCCTTGAAAACGTATCCATTCTCGGACCCTGCAGGAAGCAGAGCCAGGTCGAGATCTCGGCCACCGATGCACGTTCCATTGGGATCTCCGCACCCGTACGCGAGAGCGGCGACCTTGCCGGTACGCCCGGATGCAAGCTCATCGGACCCGCAGGCGAAGTTGAGCTCACAGAAGGAGTCATCGTCGCAAAGCGCCACATCCATCTCGACACGAAGACCGCAGAGGAGTTCGGATTGGTTGACAAGCAGATCGTGTCCACCAAGGTAGAGTCCGCGGACCGTTCCCTCATCTTCGGCGATGTTGTGGTCCGTGTATCCGACAGTTATTCTCCCGCGATGCACGTCGATACCGATGAAGGAAACGCGGCAGGGATCTCCGGAACACCTGAAGTCACCATCATCAAATAATTTATTGTTGAAAAGACTGAGCAGGAGGACTTTTGCAGGCCTCCTGCT
>JAFYZG010000145.1 GCA_017548825.1 Oscillospiraceae bacterium | reverse complement strand
GCGGTCAGATCCAGCAGATAGATCTGTTTGTTCTGAAGCTTTGCGGGAACGTCGCCGGCCACGATATGCTGGGCGATGCCCTCCGCTATGGCCGTCTTTCCGACGCCTGCTTCGCCGATGAGACAGGGATTGTTCTTCTGGCGTCTGGACAGGATCTGGATGGTCCTGTAGACCTCCTTCTCCCTTCCGATAATGTTGTCAAGCTTTCCGTCCCTGGCCTTCTGGGTCAGGTTGTCGCAGTAAGTGTCGAGATACTTGTGTCTCTTGTCGCGGTCGCGCTGCTGGCGGTTCTGACCGTTATTCTCTTTCTCACGCTGCCTCTCGTTGTTCTGCTGCGCAGGCGTGTTCTTGAAAAGGTTGCCGAACAGATTCGGGAACGTGGGTGTTCCTCCCTCTTCGAATCCCCCTTCTTCCGGCTCGCTGCCGGCAGATAGGTGTTCTGAGAAGGCTTCCAGGTCGTCTTCCGTAACGCCGAAACGTTTCATTATATCGTCGACAGGCATCACCCCGAGTTCCTTTGCGCAGACCAGGCAGAGGCCCTCGTTGGTGGTGTTGTTTCCCTCGATCTTGGTGATGAACATAACTGCTGTTCTTTTTTTGCATCTGGAGCAAAGCATCTTGCTAATTACCTACTAAAAATGGACTGAAATCAACTGTGTTAAGAATAAAACGGGTTTAGTTCGAAAAGTTTGGAGAACAGAAAGGACTGCTCTATGACCTCCTTGTTCATCCACGGCGACTGCCACAGCCCAAGTATAAGGCTGATTAATGAACATAGGATGAACATGACCGTAAGGCCGATGATGAGCCCCATCGCGCCGCCGAGCAGCTGGTTCGGGAAGCCCACGAGAGGAAGGTCGTTCACTCCCTCTAGCGCTGTTCCGAGCAGCCTGAATAGCATGATAGCCAGTATGAACACCAGCAGGAACACCACGATCCTCACAAGATTGATCACATTGCTTTCAAGAGAATGGCTCACAAAGCTCCTTGCAAGTTCGTCCGCGTCGGTATTGACTGCCTGATCCTTGATGAAGGATCCGAACAACTGGCCAAGGAATCCGTCGCTGAACGCATCGCTGACTCCCGACTGGAACTTGACCACCTGCTCCGCGATATACGCAACGAGCTTGTCCTTGATCATGCTGTCGTAGATCTTCGTAGCTGCCATCCTGCTCACGTAGTTTCCGCCGAGGAAGGCAAGGACGAATCCGAAGACATCCACGAATGAGGCGACGAAGCCTTTTTTATAGAAGATAAAGAAGAACAGGATAAGGAACGCGACCAGAAACAGATCGTAGTACAGCGGTATACCTATACTCATCTTTACTCTATGACCTCCCTGTTATCTCTGGACATTTTCACTATGTATTGCGGTTCGAAGGTCAGTACTCCTCCGAAATAAACGACTGAATATGTGGAGAAATCACAGCTGTACTTCTCCTGAAGGACTCCGCTGTGAGAATACGCCGATACCTTTCCCCTGTTGAGTATGTACACTCTGTCGCTGCTGACCCACATATCGTCGATCTGCTCGCGGAAGTCAATGACCCCGGCTGTGACCAGTTTGCGAGTCAGCACTGTAACGCTGTTGATCTCGCTCCTCTTGTTGTCGCCGAACGCGACCACAAGATCCTTTCCCGGATCGCTCAGCACGTCCATGAGGATGCGCCCTTCATATGAGAACGTAGCTTCCACGCGCCCGTCGTATTTGCACTTCACGCATCTGTCGTCAAGAAATATGACTGCGGAATCGGAATCCGGGAACGCGTTCACTCCGAGCCCTTCCAGCTCAAAGGAGCTTTTTTCGGTCTTGGAATTGAGATCTATTCTGGTGACAGTGGTATAGAGAGCGCCGTTTTTGCTTTTGACCGACATGACCAGCACTTCGTTGCCGTAGGATGACGGATACACTCCAATGGGGAACCCGTCAGAACCGTACCAGGTGAATGTCTTCTCGCAGTTTCTGTTGTATACGGCGAGCTCGCAGGTATAGACTTCGCCAGCCGAAAGGATCGCCGTTTTCCCCGACTGCGTCACAGCTGCCGATATGATGGCGTTGTCAAGTGAACCGCTGTACAGCAGCATGGTGCGGTTGAACACCTTGAAACTCTTCCCTCCCCGGGAGAATACCACCGCGCGGTTCCCCGATACGGAAAGGCCGGGGCTGGAGATACCGTGCGAGTATTCGAACAGCTCCGCTCCGTTTCCGGAGACAACCTTGAGAGTGGTATCGCTGAGCAGGAAAAGCGATTTGGCGCTGACCGCCTCTTCAGTCACGGTCCCGTTTTCTATCTTCACCGGGAATGAGCCGAAAGTGACGATGTTCTTGAAGAAGTCCCTGATATCGTAGCTCATGACGGTGGAATACATGGATACCCCGACGATTATGGCCAGAAACAGGAATACGGCGAGAAGGAACACACCTGCGCGTCTGCGTATGACCCTGCGTCTTTTCGCCCTTCTGGCACGAGCTATTTCATTGTCATTATCGATAGCCAAATCAGTATATGACCTCCGTAAGATATAGCCCGCAGGCAGGGACTGTTATCAGAAGGTTGTCCCTTTTTTTACCGTTAAGATATAGGAGAATGTCGTTTTTGTCCAGTTTCCCCCTGGAAACCTGCAGAAGGGCTCCGGTCATTATCCGGACCATGTTGTAAAGGAATCCGTCCGCGCCGAATCTGAAGCGGATCAGATCCCCATCCCTTGCCACAGACGACTCAAAGACTGTCCTCGTCTTATCATCGACGCTGCTCTTCGATGAGCAGAACGAACTGAAATCATGTGTGCCGAGAAAGACCTTTGCGGTCTCGTCAAGCGTTTTCTCGTCGACGGGGTAATTGAAATGCATCGCCCTGTCGATCAGGAACGGATCCATGACCTCCCCGTTCCATACAAGATACTCATATCTTTTGCTGGTGGCGGAATATCTCGCGTGGAAATCCTCCGGGACTTCCCTGATCTCGAGCACTCTTATGTCGAACGGCAGATGCGCGTTCAGCGCAGCCGTCATCTTCCCGCAGTCACAGGGAATATCCGAGATGAAACTGATATAGAAATGCCTCGCATGAACACCGGTATCGGTCCTGGAGCAGCATTTGACTTCCGGAATACTGCCCATAACAGCCTGCAGCGCGTTCTGGAAGACTTCCTGTACGGTGAGCGCATTCTTCTGTATCTGGGACCCGTGATATGAAGTCCCCACGAAGCTCAGATCTGCCAGATAGTTATTTATGCTCATACCGCCAGCCTTCCAGCCATGAACAGCAGCACGCAGCACACGGTAAACACCGCGACCGCAATATAGTCAAGGCGTCTGATCTTCAGCGCATTCAGTCTGGTCCTGCCTTCACCGCCGTTGTAGCATCTGCACTCCATGGCCAGAGCCAGCTCATCGGCGCGTCTGAATGCCGAGACGAAGAGCGGGATAAGGATAGGCGTGAGAGCTTTTGCTCTCTGGATGAAGTTTCCCGTGTCAAGATTGGCTCCCCTGGATTTCTGAGCCGCCATGATCTTGTCCGTCTCCTCCAGCAGCGTCGGTATGAAGCGGAGCGCTATGGTCATCATCATGGCGAGATCGTTGACCGGGAGCCCCAGCTTGGACAGCGGCTTGAAGAGCGATTCGAGAGCGCTTGTAAGCTGTATGGGAGTGGATGTATACGTCAGGAGCGACGATCCCGCCAGAAGGCAGATCACTCGCAGCGACATCATCGCCGCGTAATAGAGTCCCTGTTTCGTCACAGCTATCTTCCAGAACGAGAAGACAACGTCCCCCTTGATGAAGAACATGTTCAGCACGGAGGTGAAAAGGATGATGGGTATTATGGGCTTGAGGCTCTTGAGGAGCATCTTCACCGGGATCTTTACCAGCGCGTACGCCAGCAGAATCATGACAAGCGCCAGCACCATCTGCAGGAGCGTGTTGAACATGAAAAGGATGACGATATACGCCAGCGTCAGTATCAGTCTGACACGCGGATCTAGGCGGTGTATTACGGAATCCCCGTTAATGTACTGTCCAAGGGTTATGTCTCTCATCCTGATATCCCCCTGAACGCGTCTGTTATCGTCTGAGCCGCAGCTGCGGGCGTATATATATCGGTATCGACATCGAGTCCCCTCTCCCTGAGAGTCAGGAGTATTCCGGTGACTGTGGGTATATTTAGTCCTGTCTCTCTGAGCTCAAGCGCATGCTTGAACACTTCCCCCACCGAATCGTAGTAGAGGAGCGTCCCGTTGTTCATGACCAGGACCTTGTTCGCATATCTTGCCACGTCGTCCATGGAATGCGAAACCAGTATGACGGTCTTCTTCTCCGCCTCATGATAGTTCTTTATGACATCCAGGATGTCGCGCCTTCCCCTCGGGTCCAGGCCCGCGGTGGGTTCATCCAGCACCAGGACCTCAGGACGCATCGCGAGGACGCCGGCTATGGCCGCCCTGCGCTTCTCTCCTCCCGAGAGGTCGAAGGGAGATCTGTCCAGGAGCTTCTCAGGTATGCGCAGGAATCCGGCAGCTTCTCTTACACGGCTGTCGATCTCCTCGTCGCTGAGCCCGAGATTCTTCGGTCCGAAAGCTATGTCTTTCCTCACTGTCTCCTCGAACAGCTGATACTCGGGGTACTGAAGTACAAGCCCTACCTTGAACCTCTTCTCCCTGAGTTTGGACTTGTCGTCCCATATGTCGTCGCCGTCGATGTATACGCTGCCCGTGGTAGGCTTCAGAAGGCCGTTCAGCATCTGTATGAGTGTGGACTTGCCGCTTCCGGTGTGTCCGATGATGCCGACGAAATCGCCTTCTTCGAACGTGAGTGATACTCCGGATACAGCGGTCTTCTCGTCGGGCATCCCCTTCTGATAGGTGAAGCCGACGTTATCGAGTCTAAGTGTGCTCAAACTGCGGCCTCCTTCATCTTGATAAGAGCCTCTGTGAGCTCCTCCGGGTGTATGATGTCCTTTTCGAGTGGAAGCCCGTTTCCGATCAGATCCAGCGTCAGCTCTGTGACCGGAGGCACCTCCAGTCCGAGCGAGATCATCCTTTCCCTGTCAGAGAATACCTGTCTGGGAGTTCCGTTCTCCGCGATCTTCCCGTCCGAAAGTATGACTATTCTGTCCGCCAGTGCGGCTTCTTCCATGAAGTGGGTGATCAGTATGATCGTGATGCCCTTTTCCCTGTTCAGTCGCTCTATTACGCCCATCACGAGGGACCTTCCCTTGGGATCCAGCATGGCTGTGGGCTCGTCCAGTATGATGCACCTGGGCTGCATGGCGAGAACACCTGCTATGGCTACACGCTGCTTCTGTCCGCCGGAAAGCTTGTGAGGCGCGTCCTTGATGTGTTTCTCAAGTCCGACTGCCCTGATGGCATCGTCGACCCGTGTCCTGATCTCCGAGGGATCCAGCCCCAGGTTCTCCGGGGCAAAGGCTATATCCTCTTCCACTATCGTGGCTACTATCTGGTTGTCAGGGTTCTGGAAGACCATTCCCGCGGTCTTCCTGATATCAGCGAGCTTTGTCTCATCAGAGGTATCCATCCCGTCCACATATACCTTTCCTGATGTAGGCACAAGGATGCCGTTGATGAGCTTGGCGAGCGTGGATTTCCCGGAACCGTTATAGCCCAGGACAGCCAGGAACTCGCCTTCCCCGGCTGTCAGGTCTATATTCTCCAGCACTTTGTTGGTGCCGTATGAGAAAGAGACATTTTCAAATCGAATGAGATTGTCCACGGTTACCTCTTTGTATATATTGATGTGCTTCCGCACGGTAAAGCGAATCCGGTAGCTGTTACCGTAAGTCCTATCTCGTCCGCCGATACTTCCCCGGGATATCCGCTCATCGCGCAGGAGAGCAGGTATCCGGATGCCGAAGGCGAGATGCCGGTGGTGTAGCTGTTCAGTGCAAAGAACAGCGGATCGTCGCTGAGTATATCGGTGCAGGCGTTCACCAGGTCCGAAATGTCATCCTCATATTTCCATATCTCTCCGGACGGGCCGCGTCCGTAACTGGGAGGATCCATTATAACGGCATCGTATCTGTTCCCGCGCCTTGCCTCTCTGAGGACGAACTTCATGCAGTCATCCACGATCCATCTGCAGGGCCTGTCGGAAAGGCCGTTGAGCGCTGCATTCCTCTTTGCCTGGGCGACCATTCCCTTGCTGGCATCAACATGACACACGAATGCTCCCGCCCTCATGCAGGCCAGAGATGCGGCTCCGGTGTATCCGAAGAGATTCAGTACCCTGATATCCCGTCCGGCGCTGCCGATCAGTTCCTCGTATATCTTCCAGTTCGCTGCCTGCTCCGGGAACACGCCGGTGTGCTTGAAGTTCGTCGGAGTCACGATCAGTTTCAGACCGTTCCATTCGACTGTCCACTCCTCCGGCAGACGGTTTCTGTATTCCCAGGACCCGCCTCCGCTGGAAGAGCGGTGATAGACCGCGTCAGCGTTCTCCCACCCCGGATCATTTTGGGGGGTGTTCCAGATCACCTGAGGATCAGGACGCACGAGAAGATAGCTGCCCCATCTCTCCAGCCTGTTGCCGGATGAAGCATCTATCAGTTCGTAATCTTTCCAGCTTTCCGCAGCTCTCATTTAAGCTCCGTATCAATACAGCGAGGTCTGAATATCGTCAGTGCCTCCCTGGAATCTTATTCCCAGATGATTGTAGGCAGCAGGAGTCACACATCTTCCTCTCGGTGTCCTTGTGAGGAACCCGATCTGCATGAGATAGGGTTCGCAGACATCCTCCAGCGTACCGGCATCCTCACCCAGCATGGCCGCTATGGTCTCCAGCCCTACAGGGCCTCCGCCATAGCTGGTGATGACCGCCTTGAGAAGACGTCTGTCAAGACCGTCCAGTCCCAGTTCGTCGATGCCCATCTTGTCCAGCGTCATGTCCACCGTCTCGCGGTTGATGCTTCCGTCCCCCATGACCTGGCTGTAGTCCCTGACGCGTTTGAGCAGCCTGTTGGCTATTCTCGGTGTGCCTCTGGATCTCTTGGCGATCTCCAGCGGGCCGTCCGGGTCGGTGATGGGAAGATCCAGGATCCCCGCGGATCTGGTGACGATCTTGGCGAGATCTTCCGGTGAGTACATATCGAGTTTGAGGAGCATTCCGAAACGGTCTCTCATAGGCGACGAGATCATTCCGGATCTGGTGGTCGCTCCGATAAGGGTAAATGGCTTGAGGTCGATGCGGATGGATCTCGCAGCGGGCCCCTTGCCGATGATTATATCAAGAGAAAAATCTTCCAGCGCGGGATACAAGACCTCCTCCACCTGTCTTGACAGACGGTGGATCTCATCGATGAACAGTATGTCTCCCTGGGACAGGCTTGTCAGTATCGCCGCGAGATCTCCCGGCTTCTCGATGGCAGGACCGGAGGTCACTCTGATGTTGACTCCCATCTCCCTGGCCACGATCTGTGCGAGAGTGGTCTTTCCCAGTCCGGGAGGTCCGTAGAAAAGGATGTGGTCCAGCGACTCTCCCCTGTTCTTTGCCGCCGTGATGCTGACGGACAGGTTCTCCTTGAGCTGCGTCTGACCTACGAATTCGTCCAGTGTCAGAGGTCGCAGCGTCATAGATGTCTCTGCGTCTTCCTCCAGGTAATCCGGTTCTATTATTCTGTCGTCAAAATAATCGTTCATCTATTCGTTCACCTTGTGCTGAGTGATCTTAGGGCGGAAGTGATCATATCTTCTGTGCTGAGATCCGGCGAGAGACCGGCAACGGCGGATGCTGCCTCAGAATGCGAGAACCCGAGAGAGATCAGAGCCGCGACCGCCTCCGAAGCGGCAGAACTGCTGTCAACGGTCGACACGACTTCGCCTATTCCGGTGACATTGAGCTGCAGCACCTTATCCTTGAGCTCATTGACTATCCTCTGAGCAAGCCTTGGGCCTACTCCCGGGCACGCGGTGACGGCCTTGGCATCGCCGCTCGCTATGAGGAGAGCCAGCCGGTCAGCGTCATATGTCGAGAGCACCGACAGCGCCAGCTTCGGTCCGACTCCGCTGATGGAGCAGAGCAGTTTGAAGGCGTCGCGCTCCTTAGGCGTTGAGAATCCGTACAGGTCTACGCCGTTCTCCTTGACGGAGAGGACGGTGTAAACGAACGCATCCTCGCCCACAGCGGGAAGCATCGAGAGAGTATTGTTGGAACATGAGAAGGAGTATCCCACTCCGCCGCACTCTATCACGGCAAGATCGATAGTCTTCTCCAGCAGTGTCCCGTTAAGTGAATAGATCATTTTATTCCTCTGTTATATTTCGAATACAGTTCGCCCAATGTCGAAGCGCTGGAATGAGCGTGGCAGATAGCCACGGCCAGAGCGTCGGCTGTATCGTCGGGTTTCGGGATCTTCTCGAGGCCCAGGATCATCCTGGTCAGCTCCATCACCTGTTTCTTCTCGGCTTTTCCGTAACCGGTGACAGCCTGTTTTATGGCCATGGGAGAGTACTCGTATATCGGCAGACCTGCCTGCGCGGCTGCTAGGAGCGTCACTCCCCTCGCCTCGCCGACTCCGATACCGGTAGTAACGTTATTGACGAAATACAGTTTCTCCACTGCCAGCACCTCAGGTCTGGTCCTGTTGATAACTGTGTTAAGCCCGTCATAGATTGTAAGCAGGCGCTTCTCAAAAGGAGTGTCGGGTTCTGTGGTGATGGCGCCGTAGGCGGCTACATGAAACGTGTTGTTGGTGAAGTAGTCGATCACTCCGTAACCGACTATCGCATATCCGGGATCAATGCCCAGTATTCTCATACCATCACCGCCTTTGCCTTCCCCTAATTATATCACAATCAGCATATAACGACATCCGTCCGGCAGTTCATGCCGGACGGATAGCTGTTTATTATCGTATTCAGCCAAGTTTTCCTATGCTGTCGAGGATCATGGCCTTTTTGGCGGTGAGCTTCTCGAGTTTGTCGCGCTCTCCGGCGACCACGTTCTCCGGCGCCTTGCTGAGGAACTGCGGATTGGACAGTCTGCCTTCCAGACCTGCCATATCCTTCTCCACTGCCTTGAGTTCCTTTTCGAGTCTGGCCAGTTCCTTCTCCCTGTCGACCAGTTCGGACAGAGGAATCAGCGCCCTGGCGCTGTCCGTCACTGCCTGGACCGCATCCGGGATGTCGAAACCCGTGCCGACCGTTACCGTAGCGGCTTTCGCTAGGCGTTTGATGAACTCCGATCCCGCGCTGAACACTTCTGTCTCCTGGGTCTCGATCGATAAGTCGAGAAGCTTGGAAGGCTGTACGTTCTTCTCCGCGCGGATCGCTCTCACGGCCTTGATGATATCCATGATCTTGCCGAAGCGTTCCGTATCCTCTTCGAAACAGAGCGAACTGTCGAATTCCGGCCACCTGGAGATCATGATGCTCTCGCAGGATGTCGGAAGAGCCTCGTAAATGGCCTCCGTGATGAACGGCATGAAGGGGTGCAGCATCTGAAGGATCCTGGTGAACGTATACACCAGCACCTGTTTGCATGATTGCTTCCTCTTCTCGTCATCGGAATTGAGCCTGAGCTTGGCGAGTTCCACATACCAGTCGCAGAAGACATCTCAGGCAAAGTCGTAGACCTTGGACGCGGCTATTCCGAGCTCAAAATGCTCCAGATTCGCGGTGACCTCCTGGATCACGTTCTCAAGCTGAGTGAGGATCCACCTGTCTTCTATCTCAAGTTCAGCCGGCAAGGTATCAGGCTTTACACCGTCTACATCATTCATGAGTATGAATCTTCCGGCGTTCCACATCTTGTTGCAGAAGTTTCTGGCCGCGATCATCTTCTCATCGGAGTAGCGCATGTCGTTTCCGGGGCTCACGCTGCTTGCCAGCATGAATCTCAGGGCATCTGTGCCGTACTCGTCGATGACATCCAGCGGATCTATGCCGTTGCCGAGGGACTTGGACATCTTTCTTCCCTGGGCGTCCCTGACCAGGCCGTGTATGAATACCGTCCTGAATGGAACCTCGCCCATATGTTCGATACCCGAGAATATCATTCTGGCGACCCAGAAGAATATGATGTCGTAACCGGTGACAAGTGTGTCAGTCGGATAGAAATACTTAAGGTCCTCAGTCTCCTCCGGCCATCCCAGGGTCGAGAAAGGCCACAGAGCCGAGGAGAACCATGTATCCAGAGTATCTTCGTCCTGATGCACCTTTCCGCCGCACTTCGGGCAGCAGTCAGGCTGTTCCTTGGCGACTATGACTTCGCCGCAGTCGTCACAGTAGTATGCCGGGATCCTGTGTCCCCACCAGAGCTGACGGCTTATGCACCAGTCCTTGATGTTGTACATCCAGTTGAAATATGTTTTTGAGAATCTCTCGGGCACGAATCTGACGGAGCCGTCCTCGACAGCCTTTATGGCCGGTTCTGCCAGAGGCTGCATCTTTACGAACCACTGCTTGCTGATGCGGGGCTCCACTGTGGTTCCGCAGCGGTAGCAGGTGCCGACATTGTGCTTGTAAGGCTCTACTCTGACCAGGAATCCGCCTTCCTCCAGATCCTTTACGATCTGCTTGCGGCATTCATAGCGGTCCATACCGCAGTATTTCCCGCCGTTCTCATTGACCGAGCCGTCCTCGTTAAGGACATTGATGATCTCCAGATCATGTCTGAGACCGACTTCGTAGTCGTTGGGATCGTGCGCCGGGGTGATCTTTACGACGCCGGTCCCGAAATCCATCTCCACGTAGTCATCCGCGACCACGGGGATCTCCCTGCCGACTATGGGCAGAATGACCGTCTTTCCGACAGCGCTGATGTATCTCTCGTCATTCGGATTAACTGCGACGGCGGTATCGCCCAGCAGCGTCTCCGGCCTCGTCGTGGCGAGCTCAAGGTATCCGCTTCCGTCGCTGAAGGGATATCTGAGATGCCAGAAGAACCCGTCCTGCTCCTCGAACTCGACTTCCGCGTCGGAAATGGACGTGCGGCAGTGAGGACACCAGTTGATGATCCTCTCTCCCCTGTAGATCAGCCCTTTCTCATAGAGCTTGCAGAAGACGTCCAGGACCGCCTTGGAGCATCCCTCGTCCATTGTGAATCTCTCGCGGGACCAGTCGCAGGAGCTTCCGAGATACTTCAGCTGCTCATCGATCCTGCCTCCGTACTGCTCCTTCCACTTCCAGGCTCTCTCGAGGAATCCTTCTCTTCCGATATCGTCCTTGGTTATTCCTTCCTCGCGCATGGTCTCCACGATCCTCGCCTCGGTGGCTATGGAAGCATGGTCCGTTCCCGGAAGCCAGAGAGCGCTGTAGCCCTGCATCCTCTTGAGGCGGATGATGACATCCTGCAGGGACATGTCAAGGGCGTGGCCCATATGCAGCTGCCCGGTGATGTTGGGAGGCGGCATGACGATGGTGTAGGGAGTCTTGTCCGGATCGCATTCGGGGCGGAAATACCCGGCCTCCATCCAGTTCGAATAGATCCTGGATTCCACCTCTTTGGGATTGTACTGTTTTGCCAATTCTTTCATTTTCTTTTTTCCTTATCAAAAAATCCCGAAGCATAAGCTTCGGGACGATCTTAGACCGCGGTACCACCCGAGTTGTCCTTGCGGACCTCTCTGTGCTCCTTAACGCGGAGGAACGGATCCGGCTGACAGTTCACCGGACCGGCTCGGAAGCGACCATGACACCCGTAGAACACCGCACTCTCACCTTGCTGCGGCTCTCTTGGATCCCGTGTGCGTCAACCTCTTCTTC
>JAFYZG010000144.1 GCA_017548825.1 Oscillospiraceae bacterium | reverse complement strand
GCTTCCAGCGTCACTGTCACGCTCCCGGACGGCACATCATACCCCGCAAAAGTCTACGGTTATGACGCCGATAATGACGTTGCGGTCGTAAAGGTCGAAGCAAGCGGACTGCCCGTCGCGGTACTGGCAGACTCTTCCAAACTTAAGGTCGGCGAGAATGTTTTCGCCATAGGCAATCCTCTGGGATCCCTCGGCGGCACTGTCACCGACGGCATCGTAAGTGCTCTGGACCGCGAAGTCGAGGTCGAAGGCCAGGAGATGACCCTCCTGCAGACCAGTGCCGCAGTCAACCACGGCAACTCCGGCGGCGGGCTGTTCAATGCCAAAGGCGAGCTCATCGGCATAGTCAACGCCAAATCCGCAGGCGAGGACGTGGAAGGTCTGGGATTCGCGATTCCCAGCAACATAGTGCTTGAAGTCATCACCAAGATCATGAGTGAAGGCGGCACCGTAGTTTCCTCCACTCCCGTCATGGGTGTAACCATCCAGAGCATCTACGATGAACAGACTGCCAAGCAGTACAACCTCACGCGCTACGGTGTCTATATTGTCAATGTCGAGCCCGGGTACGGCGCCGAGAAAGCCGGTCTCAAAGCCTGGGACTGCATCGTCAGTGTTGACAGCATCGCCATTTCCCAGAACGACGACCTCACCAGTCTCCTCAAAAAGCATAAAGCCGGAGACGTCATCTCCGTCCAGATCATCCGCGGCAACCGCCTGATGACCTTTGACGTAGAGCTCATGCAGAGAGAATCATGACATAACTTCTTTTTCATAATATGTTCCTCAACAGAGAAAGGGATGCAGTCAGAACTGCATCCCTTTCTCATTCTTTATTTCTCACCGGCGTTTTCTGTGTTCCTTACCGCCGCGCAGATGTATCGTCTCCTCCGCTATCCTTCTCTCTTCTTCTTCAATTGCTTCTCTCTGCTTTCTCTCATTCTCAGCGCGTTTGACCACGACCAGCATGTAGTAGCTGTAGACCGCCGCCATGACCAGCAGAAGCGCATAACAGATTATCGCGGGAGTCGAGGTAAGTATGTTGTTTATCTTGTCCATCACATAGATGAACACGCTCCTGTCGATATCCTCCATCGCTATCAGATCGACATCTCCGATATATACGCCGTCAGAGTATACCTTGGCAGTGCCGATAGTCTGTCCGGACTTTACCGGTGCCTCTACTGTCTCCGGTATTTCGGTCTGGTAAGTGATCACGGGCGTCTCGCCTGTCTTGGTCTGTATTATGGTGGGTACCGCTTCGGATGAATAAAGCATCAGGTAGTCTTTCTCCGAAGCGTATTTCAGCGTGATCTCGCTTACAGGAGTGCCTCTCCTGACGACTTCGGTGACTTCTGTGTTGTCGAAGCACCAGTCAAATACCAGTCTCGCATTGGTGAACACGGAGTTCCCGTTGTTCCATATCCTTGTGTCCTCCTCCATGGGGCTTCCCAGGAAGACGCCCACAAAGGTCATGCCGCCGCTCTCCGCGGAGGTCACGAGACATCTTCCGGACTGCTCGATCGTACCTGTCTTTATTCCCTTTATATATCTCGTATAGTATCCGGAATAACTGTTCTGCATGCTGATCGTCGAGTAGACATCGCGCTCCTTATGGACGTTCGTCTCATGCAGCGTGTAGCTGTACATCGCCGTTATCTCCCTGAAACCGGGAACGGAAAGAGCCCATTCGGTTATGAGATACAGATCTTTCGCTGTCGTGTAGTGATCCTCATCAAACAGTCCGTGGGGATTTGTGAAATGCGTCCCGGTACAGCCCAGTTCCCTTGCCTTCCTGTTCATCGCTTCGATGAATTCTTCTCTGCCGAAGTAGGATGCGACGGCGGATGCCGCCTCGTTGGCGGACTGGATGAGCATGCAGTGTACGAGGTCTCCGAGAGACATGATCTCGCCGCCATGGATCCCTGCGTTGGAGATGTCATACCCTTCGAACTCCACCCAGATATCATAGGGAACGGTAACCATAGTCCCTTCCAGATCGTCGCACATGGACATGGCCAGCGCCGCTGACATGATCTTTGTTGTGGAAGCAGGATACATCTTTCTGTCGGCATTTTTCTGATACACTACCCGCCCTGTATCCTCATTCACCACATATGCCGCTTCCGCAGTGACCTCCACTCCGAGATCGATGAGCGTAGGTGCCGCAAAAGCCGGAGACAGCGTCCCAGCTATTATGATCAGCAATGCAGTTAAGGCGATAATCCTTTTTTTCAATTCAACACCTGTCCCGATTCGTTAAATAATCTTCTCACAGACTCCATCAGCAGAGGATTCGAACTCAGATCCGGATCCTTTGACAGAATGCTGTCTGCGGCGCTATTTGCAGTATACATAGTCTTCTCATCGTCAGCAATATCAGCCACCGACAGATTCGGCAGTCCGTGCTGCCTGCTCCCGAGGAAATCACCGGGCCCCCTCATCTTCAGGTCTTCCATGGCTATCCTGAATCCGTCATCAGTCTCTACCAGCAGGTTGAGTCGCTGTTTAGCAGTTGACGAACCGGAGGAGGACACCAGCACGCACCAGCTCTGATCCGAGCCTCTGCCTATACGTCCTCTCAGCTGGTGGAGCGTCGAAAGGCCGAACCTCTCCGCATTCTCGATGATGATCACCGTTGCATTGGGACAGTCGACCCCGACTTCGATGACCGTTGTAGACACCAGCACCTTTATATCACCGTCTCTGAATCCGTTCATAAGATCGGCTTTCTCTGAGGAAGACAGTTTTCCGTGCATCAGCCCGATTGGGATGCCGTCCAGCCACTTGTCTCTCAGTTCTTCGTAATATTCCGTAGCGGACAGCGTCTCCGGCAGCGCTTCGCTCTCCTCGATGAGAGGACAGACGATATATACCTGATGTCCTTCCTCCACAGTCTTTCTGACGAAGCCGAGATATCTGCTTCTGTAGGAATCATCGACCAGCACGGTCCTGATCTTCTTCCTTCCTTTCGGAAGCTCATCGAGCACCGAGATGTCCAGATCCCCGTAGATTATCAGTGAAAGCGTCCTGGGTATCGGAGTGGCGGACATGACCAGAGTATGAGGCGCATATCCCTTCCTCCCCAGTGTCGCTCTCTGTGCGACGCCGAACCTGTGCTGCTCGTCAGTCACCACCAGATCCAGATCTCTGAATATGACTCCCTCCGAGATCACTGCGTGAGTTCCGACTATCAGATCTGCGCCTCCCGATGCGGTCTGCTCAAGCAGGATCCTTCTGGCTTCGCCTTTCACGGACCCGGTCAAAAGCCCGACTGTCAGTCCGAGGGGTTCCAGGAATGATCTGAATGTCTCTGCATGCTGTTCCGCAAGCACCTCTGTCGGCGCCATGACTGCGCTCTGATGTCCGTTCTTCCATGCAAGATACACCGCTGCAGCGGCGACCGCGGTCTTTCCGCTCCCGACGTCTCCCTGCAGCAGGCGGTTCATGGCCCTGTTTCCGCCGAGATCGGAAGCGATCTCGCCGATGCATCTCTTCTGTGCCCCGGTGAGCTCAAAAGGGAGCGACTCAATGAACTCATCCGCTGATATGTCGCTGTATCCGGGCTTATCCCCGTGCACCTGGCTCTTCCTGAGCTTTATGCCCAGAGAGAGCACCAGCAGTTCCTCAAAGACCAGTCTCTTTCTGGCTTCAGCAGCATCAGACTCGCTTTTGGGGAAATGTATCTTTCTGAGAGCCTCTTCTGCTCCAATGAGACCGTACTCCCTGCGCACATCTTCCGGCAGACAGTCGGTCACGTAAAAATCTTTCTCCTGGAAGACCTGCCTTATGTTCGAGGCTATCATTCTGGAGGACAGCCCCTCCGTGAGAGCATACTGCGGCGTCAGTATGCCGGTCTCGCTCTCCTGCACCAGGACTGGGTTCACCATGCTCACTCCGAGAAGATCCTTCTGGATCTTGCCGTAGAAGATGTACTCGTTTCCGACCTCCAGCCTGGCACCTGTGTACGGATTATTGAAATATGTCAGCTCGACGGAGGAACCGTCGGCGGTGGTGGCATAGATCTTCTGCATTGTCCTGCCGCTTTTGATCCTCACCGGCGGATTCTTTCTGTCCACCCGGGCGCTCACCGCTATGTTCTCGCCGTCAGCAGCCGTGAACAGGTCTTCACAGACGCTGTAGTTCAGATAGCTGCGCGGGTAATGCCTCAGAAGATCCCCGATGGTCCTGACGCCGATCCTGGAATACAGAAGACTGCGCCTGGCTCCTACTCCCTTGAGTGAACTGACGCTTCTGTCCAGCAATTCTTTTTTGTCGGTTGCTGTGCTCAAACCGCAAGACCTCTGAAAGACAAAAGAACACGCCGCTTCATAAACTGAAGCGGCGCAGGTTTATTATTTCGCGTAATCGACCGCTCGGCTCTCCCGTATGACATTGACCTTTACCTGTCCCGGATAACTGAGCTCATCCTCGATCCTCTGAACGATGTCATGAGCGACCACTGTGAGCTTGTCGTCTCCGACCTGTTCGGGCTTAACGAAGATCCTTATCTCGCGGCCTGCCTGGATGGCATAGGAACTGTCGACGCCGTCGTATGTGTTGGCGATCTCTTCAAGTTTCTCGAGCCTCTTGATGTAGTTCTCAAGGTTCTCGCTTCTGGCGCCGGGCCTGGAAGCTGAGATCGCGTCAGCAGCCATGATGACGTAAGCGAGAGGAGTCTGAGGTTCCACATCGTTGTGGTGAGCCTCGATCGCATGGATGATCTCAGGAGACTCCTTATATCTTTTGGCGATCTCGACGCCGAGCTGGATATGAGTTCCCTCATATTCGTGGTCAAGAGCCTTGCCTATATCATGCAGCAATCCGGCGCGCTTTGCCTGCGTGGAATCCAGGCCGAGCTCGGTAGCTATCAGGCCTGACAGAAGCGCGACTTCCTGCGAGTGGTTGAGGCAGTTCTGTCCGTAGCTTGTTCTGTAGTAGAGTCTTCCCAGTATCTTGATGAGATCGGGGTGCAGTCCGTGGACGCCGACCTCCAGAACGACTCTTTCGCCTTCGCGCCTGATCTTCGTCTCGACTTCCTTCTTGGCCTTCTCGAGGCAGTCCTCGATGCGTGCCGGATGGATGCGTCCGTCCTGGATCAGCTTCTCAAGCGTGATCCTGGCGATCTCTCTCCTGACAGGATCGAAGCAGGATATCGCGATCGCTTCAGGTGTATCGTCGATTATCAGGTCAGCGCCTGTAGCGCTCTCTATAGCCCTGATGTTCCTTCCCTCGCGGCCTATGATCCTGCCCTTCATCTCATCATTCGGGAGGGCAACGACCGAGACCGTCGTCTCGGAAGAGTGATCCGCGGCGCATCTTGCCACGGCTATGCTCAGGATATTCTTTGCTAATGTGTCACACTCGTCATTGAGGTTCTGCTTGTAAGCGTTGATCTTGACCGCTTTCTCATGGTCGAGCTCTTCATCGACCTTGTTCAGAAGGACCTCTTTTGCCTGCTCTGTGGTGAAGCCGGAGATCTTCTCAAGAGTCTCGGTCTGGCGCGCAGTCAGTTCATCCGCCTCGCGGATCTTCTGCTCGAGCTGCTCGCTCCTCTTCTGGAGCCTCGCAGTCTCAGCCTCGTTCTGTTCCTGTTTCTTGTCCAGAGTCTCCTCTCTCTGAGTGAGACGTCTTTCCTGTCTCTGGACCTCGCTTCTTCTGTCGCGAAGCTCCCTGTCGGACTCCGCTCTCAGTTTGTAGATCTCGTCTTTTGCCTCGAGTATGACTTCTTTTCTACGTTGTTCAGCAGATCTTATCGCATCATTAACAAGACGGGTCGCCTCTGCTTCCGCAGAGCCGATCTTAGCTTCAGCTACTTTACGTCTATGTGAAATTCCAACGAAAAAGCAAATGGTGCCGCAGACGACGCCCGCTATGATTGCTGAAACAACGGCTACATAGATAGGTACCATTGTTTCAAACACCTTTCAGTAAGATTCAGTTTAATATATACAGGCAACCTTGCCCGCAAACCAGACCGGCATGAAAAGCGATGCCAGATCTGTACAAAATACCTTTTTAATTAAATAATAAAACCCAGTTAATGTCAATAAACTATATCCCGTTCCTTGACATCAGAGTACCTCTGTGATAGTTTTACTGTGATTGAAGATCGATCCGATGAATCGGACGCGCAGTTGCGTTAACCTACTCAAAGAGAGCGCTGCTTAAGCTGTGAAAGCGCAGAGGCACACAACTGACACCACCGATGAGGATCTTCTGTGAACAGAAGACGGGCGGCCCGTTACAGCCTCAATGAGCGGCGCTAAGGCGCAATTCGGGTGGAACCGTGGGTATATATCCCATCCCGTGTAGTCGGGATGGTTTTTTTTATTTTGATTTTCTTTTGGAGGAATAACGATATGTCTAACATCAAGATCAATCTCAGGGGCGATGTGCGGGAATTCCCTGCGGGCGTTACAGGTTTTGAAGTCGCGCAGAGCATCGGCGCCGGACTTGCAAAAGCCGCGTGCGCCGTATCCGTGAACGGAGAGGTCCGCGACCTTCGCCTTCCCATCAACGAGGACTGCGAGCTGTCGGTGCTCACCTTCGACGACGCTGACGGAAAACACGCCTACTGGCACTCCACGTCCCACGTCATGGCCCAGGCGATCCAGCATCTCTATCCCCAGACCCTGTTCACCATCGGTCCCGCGATAGAGAACGGCTTCTACTATGATATAGACTGCGACGTGACTTTCACTCCCGAGATTCTGGAAAAGATCGAGGACGAGATGAAGAAGATCATCAAGGAAGATCTTCCCATCGAGCGGTTCGCTCTCAGCAGAGAGGCTGCTCTGGAAAAGATGTCCGCTAATCCCTACAAGGTCGAGCTGATCTCAGACCTCCCGGAGGGAGAAGAGATCTCGTTCTATTCGCAGGGCGACTTCACCGACCTCTGCGCCGGTCCCCATATCATGAGCACCGGCAGGATCGGAGCCGTAAAACTGCTGAACGTCACCGGGGCCTACTGGAGGGCTGACGCGAACAACAAGATGCTGCAGCGAGTATACGGCATATCCTTCCCGAAGGCTTCCCAGCTCAACGATTACCTCACCATGCTTGAGGAAGCAAGGAAGCGCGACCACAGAAAGCTCGGAAGGGATCTCGGTCTGTTCGCCTTCAGGGACGAAGCTCCCGGATTCCCCTTCTACCTGCCCAAGGGCATGGTCCTCAAGAATACGCTTATCGACTACTGGAGAGGCGTGCACAAGAGATGGGATTATGTGGAGATCTCCACGCCTCAGATCATGAAGCGCACCCTCTGGGAGACATCCGGACACTGGGATCACTACAAGGACAACATGTACACGACAGTCATCGATGACGAGGACTTTGCGATCAAGCCCATGAACTGCCCCGGCAGCATCCTTGTATACGATCTTGCCCCTCACTCCTACAGAGATCTGCCTCTGCGCTACGGTGAACTTGGCCTCGTGCACCGCCACGAGCTGTCCGGAGCCCTGCACGGAATGTTCCGCGTGCGCTGCTTCACACAGGACGACGCACACATCCTGCTCGCCAAGGATCAGATCAAGGATGAGGTCATAAGGATAGCGCAGCTTTTCGACGAGGTC
>JAFYZG010000143.1 GCA_017548825.1 Oscillospiraceae bacterium | reverse complement strand
GGAAGGCTGAATCCGAAGAATCTCCCGAGACCGAGAGCCATGTCGGAATAGCCCGAGAAGTCGTAGTACAGCTGCAGCCCGAAGGCCAGTATCCCGGTCCAGCAGAGCAGGCAGGAGGCGTTTTCGAATCCTGTCCCGGTGACCTCGTTCCAGAGGGACGCGATGCTGTCCGCCAGAATGACTTTCTTGGCAAGACCCGCTGCGAATCTCACAGCGCCCTGCTCCAGGTCTTCCGAGGTGACGTTGCGCTCACTGAGGGCGTCCTTCATCTCGCTGTACCTGACTATCGGACCCATGAGAAGTTTCGGGAAGAAGGTCACGAACACGAGATACTCTGGCACGGACCTGCAGAAGTCCGAGTCGTCTTTATATACGTCTATCAGATATCCCGCCACTGTGAAGGAGAAGAAACTGATCCCCGCGGGGGCGATGAGGCCGAGAGGGGAAACGGAAACTCCTGCGGCGGAAAGGGTGTTCAGTACCAGATCGGTGTACTTGAATACGGCGAGGCAGCCCAGGACCAGCACCAGTCCGGCGGCCAGAACGAGCTTTCTTTTTGCTCCGGTGCTCTTCGTGATAAGAAGCGCGGCAGCGTAACCGACCACGGCGGTGCCCGCCAGCACGGCGAGGTCCGTCATGTCCCCCCAGGCATAGAAAAAGAGGCTCAGGACTGCGAGCAGTATGTTCCTGAAGCGACGGGGACATATATAGTAAAGAAGAAGCGACACTGGCAGAAATCTGACCAGGAAGACAAGACTTCCGAAAGACATGTATCCTCCATAAAATTGCCGTTTGGATAATGATACCACAAGGCTTCGAAAAAAGAAGAGAGGCGGCATCATGATGCCGCCTCCCGGTATGTTGATCTTCAGTCGCGCGGGACGATGATCGTCGTCTCGGTGGAACCGCTCTTGAGAGATGCTTCCAGAGCCCTGAGAAGATTCAGGATGCTGTTGGAAGTGGCGGTTGCGCTGGCCACTACATCGACTTCTGCGCTGTTTCCGGTGAGTATATACTGGTTGATCAGATCCATGTAATACTTCTCGGGATATGTGTCGGTGTACTGCTCCATATCCGCCCGGTATTCCTCGGATTCGCTCTTGAGAGAACCGTCCGATTCGCTTACAGCGTCCATCTTGACGTCTGTGATCTTGCCGTTCTCAAAGGTGACTTCAACGAAATCGATATAACCGGTAGCATCGCTGCTGTCATATTCGATATGATAGGTTCCGTTGGGGATCAGCTTGGAAGAACTGCATGCTGTCAGACATGTGATGCATGTGATGACAAGCAGAATTGCTATAATGCGTTTCATGTTATTCTCCTTTTGCCATGGAAGTATTATAATCAGGTTGTTACCGATTGTCAATTATTTGGGCATGTTAACAGATTATTAACACTTCGTTTGGAGATATTGCCAAACAGAGGCTTTGAATATGGATGATACCTCTAAAAACAAGCGCAGGATCATAGCGGTCCTGCTCGTGATCGCGCTGGCAGCTGCTGCCGGTGTGATCATGTATGTCAACCGTACCCGCAGCTACGCGACAGTCACTTTCCATATGGATACATACGTCTCATATGACATAAATTGTCCGAGACCCGAGCGCGCCGTCAGAAAGATGGAAGCCGCCGTAAAGGAGTGCGAGGAACTGTTCGACAGGTTCGATCCATCCTCCGAGATAGCAAAGATCAACAGGAACGCGGGCGAAGCGGTGGAGGTCTCGGAACAGACCTACGTGCTCATGTTCAATGCGCTTGAGCTGGCGAAACAGACCGGCGGAAGCTTCGACCCGACCATTGGTGCGCTGTCTGACCTGTGGGGCTTCGGAGATGAGCCCCGTATCCCGGATCAGGATGATCTGGCTGAATGCCTTGCGGATGTGGGGTTTCATAAGGTGACACTGTCCCGTGACGAGAAGGGCGGTTATTATGTGTGCATCGCGAAGGGCCAGAAACTGGACCTCGGAGCCATAGCCAAGGGATACACGCTGAACGAAGTCGGCTTTGCGGCATATAAAGCCGGCTGCAGGGAGGGGATAATATCCCTGGGCGGAAACGTGCTGCTCCTCGGCAGCGGGCAGGATGGCAGCGGCTATAAAGTCGGAGTCAGGTGCCCGGACGAGAACAGCAATTCGTCTGCTCTTGTCCTGAAACTGGGAGACACGGCAGACGATACCGTGCTCTCCACATCCGGCAGCTATGAGAGGTTCTTCTGGGAGGACGGAGTCAGGTACTGCCATATCATAGACCCGTTCACCGGAGACTGCGCGGAGAAGGATCTCAAGAGCGTGACCGTCATAAGCAGTGATCCGCGCCGGGCTGACGGACTGTCCACCGCCTACTACGTCATGGGCATAGACAGAACTCTGGACGCCCTGGCTTCCGGCGAGATCACCGGAGTTGCCATAGACAGGTACGGGACCATATACATTAGCGAAGACCTCATGGACAAGGTAGTGCCGGACAGCGTGGCGGAGGGCTATGAACTGGAGGTAGTGGGATGAGGAACAGCACAAAGATCCGCAGGATCGCCGGAACGGGACTGCTGTTCGCGCTGGCGCTGGTGCTGCAGTTCGTGGAATCGCTGGTGCCTTCGCCGTTCCCAATGGCGCCGGGCATAAAGCTCGGTCTGTCGAATATAGTGACGATGTTCTGTCTGTTCTCAGTGGGGCTGAAGGAAGCACTGTTCATCGCGGTACTGAAAGGATTGTTCGCTTTCATTACGAGAGGGCCAGCAGCGGGCATACTGAGCCTTGCGGGAGGACTTCTGTCCGTCCTGCTGATGACGGCTGTACAGAAACTCGGGCAGAGCGACGGCATCACCAGCATAACCGGAGCCGTAGGACACAACTTGGGCCAGCTGGCCGCGGAATGCGTCATGATGAAGAGCGCCGCAGCGCTGTATTACGGACCGCTGCTCATAGTCAGCGGCGTCGTGATGGGGACCGTGACGGCATATGTCCTGCATGTCCTGAAGCCGTACCTGGAAAAGCTCCGGGGAACTGATAAGACGGAGTGAAACGGGAACTCTTTTTTGCAAAATAGGTATTGCATTTGCAGAAATCCGTAGTACAATAGTTTTAGCACTCAGGAACAACGAGTGCCAAACAGAAATAATAAATGCAAGGAGCGTATTTAATATGGAACTTATTCCTCTTTTCGATCGCGTGGTTCTGAAGATGTGCGAAGCTGAGACCACCACAAAGAGCGGCATCATCCTCACGGAGACTGCGGCGGAGAAGCCCCAGGTCGCTGAGGTAGTCGCAGTGGGCCCCGGCGGAATGGTAGACGGATTCGACGTCGACATGGTAGTCGAAGTCGGCGACAAGGTCATCATCGGCAAGTATGCCGGGACCGAGGTCAAGATCGGCGACGACAAGTGCATCATCGTGCGTCAGAACGACATTCTGGCCAGAGTAGAAGACTAATTGATAACGAGGTGAATTGATAATGGCAAAAGATCTTAAGTACGGCGAGGAAGCGCGCAAGAGCCTTCAGGCCGGTATCGACAAACTTGCAAACACAGTAAAGATCACCCTTGGCCCCAAGGGCAGGAATGTCGTTCTGGACAAGAGATACGGCACTCCTCTGATCACCAATGACGGTGTCACCATCGCCAAGGAGATCGAACTGGAAGACCGCTTCGAGAATATGGGCGCGCAGCTCATCAAGGAAGCATCCACGAAGACCAACGACGCGGCAGGCGACGGAACCACCACAGCGACCCTCCTCGCTCAGGAGATCGTCCGTGAAGGCATGAAGAACGTCTCCGCAGGCGCTAACCCCATGGTCCTCAAGAAGGGCATCCAGACCGCAGTAGACGCTGCAGTCGAGAGCATCAAGGAAGCAGCCAAGCAGGTCAACGGCTCCAAGGACATCGCGAGAGTCGCGACCATCTCCGCAGGCGACGAGTCCATCGGTGACATGATCGCAGACGCGATGGAG
>JAFYZG010000142.1 GCA_017548825.1 Oscillospiraceae bacterium | reverse complement strand
CTCATCCGATGAGTTGTACTTCATATACAGTTCTTCAACGGGAAGAAGACTGCCGACCCTGAGGTTCGCCTCGACCAGTTTCTGTTTTTCGGCAATGATGTCGAATTTCTTTTTCTGTTTCTTTTTGTCTCTGCTGTTGTTGCTTGTTGCCAAGTCTTTACACCTCCTGCTTTTTTCTGGTTCCGCGCAAAGATGCGGATCAGGGGAGGGGCAAAAGAAAAAACCTGAAAGGCGTTTAGGGCTCTTCAGGCATCGTTCTCGGCACTATAACAGGCGTACGGTCAGTTTCCGGTCTGGTGAAAAACCGGAATAGCCATACACTTATATAAGTGCTTCAAACTACTTCGCCCAACGCCTTGATCGTTGTTCTCCAAGTTTTTCACCTCCTTGAAAAGATAAACGGATTATAGCACAGCGGGATAAAGAATTGAATATTTCGGAATGCAAAACGGGCAAAAAACGCAGTGAAAAGATATAATTAAAAACGGCGCCGCGCAGGCGCCGCAGAAGGCGATAAAACTCATTGAGAGGGTAAAGTATTGTACAGAGTATTTGTCATCAATCCGGGCTCCACATCCACCAAGGTGGCGCTTTTTGAAGACGACGGGAACGTCTGGGAGAGAAAGATCTTCCATGAGTCGGAGGAACTGTCGGCATACCGCTCCGTCAATGATCAGCTGGACTACAGGTACGGTATCATCTGCAGAACGCTGGAAGAGGACGGCATAGACCTCACGGGTATCGACGCTATCGCGTGCCGGGGAGGCAGTTCCTGCACCGTTCAGAGCGGAGTGTACAAAGTCGGCCGGAAACTTATAGAAGATACGAGGAGTGCCGCGGGCGGAGCGGAGCACGCCTCCATGCTGGGAGTTCAGCTGGGCGAGATGTTCCAAAAACGCTTCGGGGGACAGCTTTTTACGAGAGATCCGATCGTGGTGGATGAGTACAGCGATCTTGCGAGGATGACCGGAATAAGGGGGCTCTACCGCTCGATCTCATCGCATGCGCTCAACCAGAAGGCCGTCGCCAGGAGATATGCTGCAGAGGCCGGCAGAAGATATGAGGAAATGGACCTCATCGTGGCCCATATAGACGGAGGGATCACCATCGCGGCTCATAAGCACGGAAGGATGGTTGACTGCAACAGCGGAGCCGGGGGAGACGGACCGTATACTCCCAGCAGGATAGGAAGCACGGGCGTAGCCGATCTCGTGAGGTCGGATCTGATCAGAGACCCCGAGAAGGCCTATCACATGTGCAACACCGGAGGAGGGCTCACCGATCTGTTGGGGACCAACGATGCCGATCAGGTCCTCAGGATGATAGAGAACGGAGACGCCGCCGCGCGGAGAGCCTGGAACGGTATGATCTACCAGATCTGCAAGCAGATCGGAGCCATGGCTGCGGTGCTGGAGGGCAGGGCAGAGGCCATCCTGCTCACCGGGGGACTCGTGAGATACGGCAGTATCACAGAAGGGATCCGACGCCATTGCGGATGGATCGCTCCGATACATGTCTATCCCGGAGAGGCGGAGATGGAGGCACTGGCTGACGGCGCGCTGAGAGTGCTGAAGGGCGAACTCGAACCCATGGAATACACGGGAGTGCCTGTTTTCAGCGGGTTCGGAGATCAGTGACAGATTATTCCAGACCGTATTCCTTCATCTTGCGGTAGAGGGTCGCTTTGCCTATGCCAAGTGCCTGGGCTGCGGCGAGTTTCCCGTTCGGACCGGTATATTTCAGAAGAGCTTCTTTTATGAGGCTCTTTTCATTTTGCCTCAGATTCAGTTCTGTGCTGCCGTCGGTGAGATCCGGGACTGCGGCGACATCTTCGTCGGTTATTGTTCCGGAGGTGTTGTTGGTGATGAGGAAACCCATGGTATGCTCCAGCTGCATGAAGTTTCCTGGCCATGTATAGGACATGAGCTTGGCTTTGGCGCTCTTGGTGATGTTTATCCGGCGGTTGTCCAGGATCTTGTATTTGTCTATACAGTCATCGATATAGAACTCAATATCGTCATGGCGTTCCCTGATAGGGGGAACACGCAGGAACGCGGGATAGAACAGCATGTAGAGACGGTTGATCATTATGTTCATACGGACCAGTTCATCAGCGGAGTCTGTAGAAGTTGCGATGATTCTGATGTCGTTGGCGCTCAGGACGGATGCGGAATCCACCAGTTTGCGCTGCAGCCAGGGCGACAGCTTGGATACCTCTTTGAGGCAGATGGTGATATGGTGGCGGGAGAGCATGCCCTCGTCTTCATCAAATACGTTGTTCGCGAAGGTGAGGTCGAAGAAGGAGTTGCAGTCCAGGATGATCAGTTCCTCGGACGAGCGGTCGCTGGAGTTGTGTATCGCTCTGGCCCAGGTCTCCTTCCCGAGACCCCGTTCTCCCTCCAGGAATATGAACCGGCTGGTGTTGTAGATGCTGACCGCGGAGCGCTTGAACGCCTCGAAGCCCTCGCTCGAACCCTGCAGATAGTCGATGGATACCTGGCTTATGCTGTCCTGAAATACCGGTTTGGCCGGTATCACGTTCCTGTCGGCCCGGATCAGTTCCAGCCTGTCGCAGAAGGGAAGTTCAGCGGGAAGCAGCCTGTATTCCGCAGTCAGTTCCGCAGTGGTCTCAGATGTCCTGAGGGTAATGTCGCTGCTGTTTCGTGAGAGCAGCACGGACACCTGGGAGCCCGTGTCCAGTTTCATCGATCCGCCGGAGGCGGACTGAACGTACGGGGCAGCGGATGCGCTCATGTCAGAGATCCTGCGGTTCCGCATCAGTATGATGGGGGCGTCGCTGTTTCGGACCAGACCGGTGACGGCATCTCTGTATGCTGCCGCATTGATGCTGTCTATTGTCCCTTTTGCCAGCGCGGATATGATCTCCGCCAGCTGTATGAGGAGTTCGCGGTAACGTCTTTCGGATGATCTGAGTTTCTCCAGAGTCGCGGCATCGCTGCAGTGTGCGCAGATGATGCCGACGCAACGCTCGTTCAGGAACAGGGGATACGCAGCTTCCGCCAGGTAAGAGCAGCTGTCGCGGAAATCGCATCTGGAACAGAGTGAATTGACACGGTCAAGCATGAATACCGGCTGCCTTGTGCGTTTTGCATGTTCCGCAGGGGAGAAATTGTTCTGCGCGCGTTCTCCGAGGATATAGTTGGAAATGCCGTTTCCGGCTATCTTGCACATATTCTCGTCCAGAACGTCAAATGCCATGCCGGTAAGCTGGGAATAGGCATCCAGCTCGTTCTGGATAAGATCTGATATATCGCTCAATGCGGAACGCTTTACCATAGTAGCACCTCAAATCTCATTTTGAGACAATTGTATCATAATGAGACCGCTACGTCCATTATTTACAAATAATTGCCCAGGAACGGATATATCGCCCCCGGGGATGATCTGTCTTGAAAAGGAGATCATATACTTATATCAGAAGAAAAACGCTATCGTGAAAGGACATATACGATGATCTGTAAAGATATTCCACAGGTGCTCTACTGCCATATCGGCGGCTCGGGAACATGGGGCTGTGAATTCCCCGAGGACATCCATTTTGAAGGACTGACCGTGCTTCAGACCGGTATGGAGTTCGAGACGCCCTACGGGACCACTGTTCCCATGAAACTGTACGAACTGGACGCATCTGTCACTGCCGACGGAAAACCGCGCAGAGTCTTGTTCTGCCCCTTCCACGGCTGGGCAAACGAATCGCCCATGTATGACACGCCCA
The DNA here is from genome assembly GCA_017548825.1 of Oscillospiraceae bacterium. Taxonomy (GTDB): domain Bacteria; phylum Bacillota; class Clostridia; order Oscillospirales; family Ruminococcaceae; genus RUG11783. The sequence continues at coordinate 7,618 of JAFYZG010000142.1, read as the reverse complement.
GCGAGAGACTGTTCTGGGTCCTGCAGAGAGCAGGTGTCAAGTACATCCTCACGGACGGCAGCGGCGGTGGCATCAACCCTCTTATGGAGCCCGGCGATATGATTGCGCCCACTGACTTTATCGACCTGACCAAGAGGATCTCCTACCTGGAACAGTTCAACAAGAACGTTGTCAGGATGAGGAACATAATCTGCAAGGATCTCCACGACATTCTCGTGGAAGAAGCTAAAAAGGAGTTCCCGAGAGTCTTCCGCACCGGGGTCATGGCCGTCATGGAAGGACCCCGCTTTGAGTCACCTGCAGAGATCAGGATGCTTTATGATATGCACTGCGATATCTGCGGACAGACCATGATGCCGGAAGCAGCCCTCGCGAGAGCCATCGGCGCCCTCTACGCGTCCATCTATCTGGTCAGCAACTACGCGGAAGGGATCAACCCCGACTGGGAAAAAGAGATCCATGAGATCTACGAGGACACTGCCACTACCACAGGAAAGGTGATGATCAGGGCGATGGCAGCTATCGATCCTTCCAAGATAACCGAGAAGGCTGAGGACTACTGGATCAGGACCAATATAGGCGAACACAATACCGGAAAAGAATAAAGCAGCAAAAGATCCCGGCCCCGGGATTTAAATAAATAGGAGAAAAAGAATGAAAAAGATCAACAAATTCCTGGCGCTTCTGCTCATCGCAGTTCTGGCTTTCAGCCTCGTATCCTGCGGCGGCAAGAAGGAAGAAGAAAGCGGCGGAGAGAAGGAGCCTGAAGAGAAGAAATTCAAGCTCGCTCTCGTCATCGGTGTAGGAGGACTCGGAGACGGTTCCTTCAACGACACGCTCAAGAAGGGCTGTGACGACGCCTGCGCAAAGTACGGCATCGACGGCTATCAGCTCATCGAGCCCAAGGAAGTAGCTGAGTTTGAAGGCCACTTCACGGATCTCTCCGCTTCCGGAGAGTATGACCTCATCGTCGCCGGCGGCTTCGACGCCATCGACGCAATGGGCAAGGTCGCTGCAGAGTTCCCCGATCAGAAGTATCTGTTCGTGGACGGCGAAGTACCGGACCGCGACAATGTCACCAGCGTAACATACTGGGACAACGAGAAGACATACCTGCTCGGCATCATCGCGGCGATGACCACCGAGACCAACAAGCTCGGTATCGTTCTCGCTTTGGACATCCCCTCGCTGAGATACTTCTCATCCGGATTCATGGCCGGCGCATGGTCTGTCAATCCCGACATCGACATCTCAGTCAAGGTAGTCGGCGGATTTGCGGATACGACCACCGGTAAAGAGCTTGCGCTCGCCCTCAGAGATGAAGGCTGCGACATCGTTTTCCCCGCGGCAGGCGGTTCTGGACTCGGATGCATAGCAGCTGCTGAGGAATCCGGCGACTTCAAGATCGTCGGCATCGATACCAACCAGTGCCTGCTGAGCCCCGACACAGTCTTCGTCAGCGGCATGAGGCTTATGGACGTCACCGTCTGCAACGGTATCGGCGAAGCCATCAACGGCACCCTCAAGGGCGGCCATCAGGCACAGGGCCTCAAGGAAGGCGCTGTCACATTCACGACGGAAGGCACACACATCGCTCCTTCCGCTGAAGCGATCGCTGCGGCAAACAAAGCCAAAGAAGACATCATCGCCGGCAAGATCACTGTACCCTACACCTATGAAGAAGTAGGTTTCGAAGCCTAATAACGGAATGATAAAGCAGGTGCGGTGCCCAATGGCAGTCGCACCTGCTTTCCACAAAAAAGAATTCAAGGAACAGAGCAATGAATGCAGTCGAGATGCTGGGCATAACAAAGAGATTCAACGGGATGCCCGCCAACGATAATGTGGATTTCTATGTGGAGAAGGGCGAGATCCACTCCCTGCTCGGGGAGAACGGAGCCGGTAAGACCACGCTCATGAACATCCTGTTCGGAATGTACAGAGCGGACAGCGGGATAATCAAGATCAACGGTGAAGAGGTCAGTATATCTTCTCCGCGCGTAGCCATTGAGAACGGTATTTCGATGGTCCATCAGCATTTCATGCTGGTAGACTCACTTACCGTAACGGAAAACATAGTCCTCGGACAGGAACCGAAGAAGGGACCTTTCTTCGATCTGGAAGATGCGTTCAGACAGATCGGCGAACTTGCCGACCGGTATCACTTCAAGGTCGATCCGAGAGCCAAGATAAGCGAACTGTCTGTCGGCGTCAGACAGAGGGTGGAGATCCTGAAAGCGCTCTACCACAAAGCCGACATACTGATACTGGATGAGCCTACTGCGGTGCTTACGCCCCAGGAGGTTGACGATCTGTTCACGGTCCTCAGAGGGCTGAAGGAAGACGGAAAGACCGTCATCATCATAACGCACAAACTCAAGGAGACCATGGCTGTAGCCGATTCGGTCACCATATTAAGGAAGGGAAAGAAGGTCACGAGACTTCCGATAGAAGAAGTCGACGAGCAGAAGCTCGCGGATCTCATGGTGGGAAGATTCGTGGACCTGAATATAAAGAAAAAAGATCTCCGCGCTGACAGACCTGTCAGGATCAGTCTGGAGGATATCGTTCTGGAGAAGAACGGAAAGAACGTGCTGGACCATGTATCGCTGGAGATCCGGTCCGGAGAGATCCTGGGGATAGCCGGAGTAGAGGGTAACGGTCAGACCGAACTGATCGAAGTCATCACCGGTATCGAGAGGAGATACAGCGGCAGGATAACAGAAGACGGACGCGATATCACTGGAACCGATGCGGCCGGGATGCTCAAAGTCATCGGGCATATCCCGGAAGACAGAGGCATGAGAGGGTACATCAGCAACTTCTCTAACTGGGAAAATCTGATCCTGGGATACCACACTCTGCCTCAGTATATGACCAGGCAGGGGATACTGAAGACGAAGCAGATCCGCAAAGATGCCCAGGAAGCCATAGAAGTCTATGATGTCCGCACGGAAGGCATCGATCAGCCGACCGGATCGCTTTCCGGAGGAAACCAGCAGAAACTGATCGTCGGCAGAGCTCTCAAACACCACAACGGGGTGCTTGTGGCGGCTCAGCCCACAAGAGGTGTGGATATCGGAGCGATAGAGTATATCCACTCGCAGCTGATGGCTGTAAGGGACAGCGGAGGCGCGGTGATACTCATATCGGCAGATCTGGACGAGATAGTCAAGCTTTCGGACAGGATCGCAGTTATCTATGAAGGCAGGATAGCAGCCTGCAGGCCTGCTTCCGGATTCACTGAATCCGAACTGGGCGCATACATGCTGGGAAAGGGGGACAGCGCCGATGAAGAATAAGATCACGGATTTCCTTAAGCGCAGCCAGATACTGGTCTCGGCGGCGTCTCTCATTCTGGCGCTGCTCATATGCGGCCTGGTGATCGCAGTCTGCGGCTATTCCCCGATGGAAGCCTACGGGGCGATGCTCAAGGGAGCCTTCGGCAGCAAGTACTACTTCTCCCAGACCCTGGGAACCATGATACCTCTGGTATTCTCCGGACTTGCGATGCTGATGGCTGTCAAGGTCGGCATCTTCAACATCGGAATAGAAGGACAGATGCTGGTTGGATCATTTGCGGCAGCTTTAGCCGGCAGGTACATCACCGGACTGCCCAAGATCATACATCTGCCCCTGGCACTGCTGGCAGGCGCCATGATGGGCGGCCTCTGGGCACTCATCGCAGCCTGGCTCAAAAACGCACTGGGGATAAACGAAGTCATTCTGACCATCATGCTCAACTATGTGGCGCAGTATGTCGTTTCCTATCTCGTTTCTTTCCCGTTCCATGCGGAGGGAAACGTTGTCAGGACCGAGGACATACAGCCCACCGCATCCATGACGACCATGGTCGCCCACACGAGACTTTATACCGGGATCTACCTCGCTGTCGCGGCAACAGTGCTGATCTGGCTGATGCTCAGGTATACGAAGTTCGGTTATGAGCTCAGAGCAGTCGGAAGCAACAGTTCCGCAGCTGAGACCGCGGGAATAAACGCCAAGAGATACATACTTGCCGCGATGTTCCTGTCCGGTGCGCTTGCAGGGATCGGCGGCGCGGGAGAGGTGCTGGGATACTGGGGATACTACATCCCGACGATGACGCAGGGATACGGATTCGACGGTATAGCCATCGCCACTATGGGTCGGAGCGAGCCTCTGGGGACTTTCATCTCTGCATTCCTGTTCGGAGCGCTGAGAAACGGAGCCACAGGCATGAACCGTTCCACCAGCATACCCGGTGAACTGATCGAGGTCCTGGAAGGACTGGTCATACTGTTCGTATCGACACCGGGCATATTCCGTGCAGCGAGAAAGATAATCAGAGCGAGGAACGAGAGGAGGACGGGAAATGGACTTTCTGCTTAAGCTTCTTGCCGGAGCGATAAGGGTCACCATACCGATAGCATATGCGGCGCTCGCGGGGATGATCGCCGAACGGGCCGGCGTAGTAAACATGGGACTGGAAGGCATGATGCTGTTCGGGGCATTCTTCTCTGTCGTCGGTTCATATATATCAGGCTCAGCCTGGGTCGGGCTGCTGTTCGCGATGGCGGCAGGCGCTCTCACAGGTCTGCTCATGGCGGTGTTTGCCATAGGATTCAAGTGTGAGCACATGATCACCGGTGTCGCGGTCAATATGTTCGCCAGCGGAATGACGGTGGTGCTGCTGCAGATGATCTGGGGGACCAGAGGAAAATCCTCCACGGTGGAAGGCCTCGGTGTCGTAAGTGTTCCCGTGATCAACAAGATACCCATCATTAGGGACCTGATCGGAAGCGTATCGCCGCTGTTCTACATACTTATCCTCTGTACGGTCCTGCTGTGGGTGGTCCTTTACAGGACACCTACCGGGCTCAGAGTCAGAGTCGTCGGAGACAATCCGTTCATGGCCGGATCCATGGGCATCAATGTATACAGGGTACAGTACATCTCCATGATGGTGAGCGGTGCCCTCGCCGGATTGGGAGGAGCATACCTCTCGATCGGCGATATCTACATGTTCAGCAAGGATATGGTGGCGGGACGCGGATATATCGCGCTCTCCATGGTCATACTCGGCGGATGGAAACCCGTGCCTGTGGCGGTCTGCGGACTGGTCTACGGCATTGCGCAGAGCCTGCAGTTCAGGATCCAGTCGGTGTCTATCCCGTCTCAGCTGGTACAGATGCTGCCCTACGCGGTGACGATCATCGTGCTGTTCTTTGCAAAAAAAGGAGCGGAAGCACCTGCCATGGAGGGAGTCCACTATTATCAGAAGGGTGAATGATCACACTATCAACAGCATTTTCAGGAGGAGAGATGAGAGTTTTTCAGAATGCATGCATAGTTACTGTCAACAGCGATTTTGATGTGATCCGGAACGGCACGCTCGCCGTTGAAGGAAAGAAGATAGCTTATGTGGGACCGCATAAGGAGTTTCCGGGAACCGAGACGGTGGACTGCAGCGGTAAGGTGATAATGCCGGGGTTCGTCAACGGACACGCGCACATGCCCATGATCTTTTTCCGCGGCTATACAGATGACCTGAATCTTCAGGACTGGCTGTGGAAGAAGATATTCCCGCTTGAGACCAGGCAGACGGCTGTGACCGAGTACCACGGAGCGCTGGCAGCGGCAGCTGAGCTGACCAGGACCGGCACTACAACTGTGAATGATATGTATTACCATGGAGAGCATGTCGCGAGAGCTCTCAAGGAAGCGGGACTTTCCGGTATCGTCTCATCCTGTCTGATGAGTACGAACGAGAAGGCCGGTGAGGTGCTGCAAAGCGCGATAGAGCTTGCGGATCTGTACAGGAACGACGAAGACATACGTACGGCCATAGCTCCACACGCGGAGTACACCTGCACTCCCGAAGATCTCAGATACTGGGGAGAAGTCGCTATAAAGACCGGGCAGCCGATCCATATCCACTGCAGCGAGACCAGATCCGAGCATGATGAATGTATCGGCAGACACGGAAAGACTCCCGTTGAACTGTTTGAGAGCCTCGGGATGATGGATGCGCATATGCTGCTGGCACACTGTGTATATATCACAGAAAACGACATGGACATAATAAAGAAGCATGGAGCTTCTGTGCTTCACAACCCGATCTCGAACCTCAAACTCGCCAGCGGAGTGGCGCCAATACCCAGAATGCTGGAAAAAGGACTTAAGGTGGCTATCTCCACCGACGGACCTGCCAGCAACAATACACAGGACATGTGGGAAGAGATGAGGGTAGCTGCTCTTGTACACAAGGGATATCTGAGAGATCCTCTGGTGATGGATGCAAAGACATCTCTTTACTATGCCACCAAAGGCGCCGCTCTGGCTCTGGGATACGAGGACCGCGGATCACTGGAGGAAGGTATGAGAGCGGATTTCGTGGTGTTCAGAACGGATTCACCCGCGATGAATATTCCCACCGATATGATCAATCTGATCGTATACAGCGGCAATTCCCGCGATATAGTGATGACCGTGGCCGGCGGTGAGGTGCTGTATGACAACGGCGAATACAAAAAACTCGATATTGAAAAGGTCATGGGAGACGCCAGAGCAGATTTCGAGAATATCTTCCGCGACAGGTGATATGTTATGAAGAACCCATACAAAAACAGTCCCCGTCCGGAACCGGATGAGATGGAGAGAAGAGCGGACATGCTCAGAGCAGCGTTCGCCGACGACTATGAGAAGTCTGAAAGAGGCGAGAGCATACGTCCCAGGCTCGGAGACCTGATGTCCATTCAGTACATGAGGGAGAGACAGACGCTCAGCTTCGTGCTGCATCCGGAACTCAAGGAGATCGCATACGAGATAGGATACAGAATAGGAAGAGATATATGTTCCGACATGATAAGAGGGAAGACGCTTCCTGAGATCATGCAGAGCAACCGGCCTATCGCGGAGAACATCAGCTATGCCTTTGAGGAGATAGTAGAGGCAGATGAGAAGCATGCGGTCTACCGCCACTATGAGTGCGCCGACTGCTACGGCCTGCCGGATATACATGACAAAGTCTGTGTGTATGAGGCCGGAGTCGCCGCAGGAATGTTCTCGGAAGCTCTCGGGAAACAGTGTACAGTGACGGAACTGAAGTGCTGCGCCAACGGTGATCCGTACTGCGAATTTCTTGTGGAAGTCACGGATTGAAACCTGTCTGTTTATGTGGAATAATAGTCGAGGATATCGATTTAGACAGGAGACTGATATGAAAGAACTGACAGTATGCCCCATTTGTCATGAGGACAGTGCATTTATAGAGGTAGAAGGCGGCTGGTGCGTATACGTGCAGTGTGGACACTGCGGCACACACACCGCATTCCACTCTTTCCACAGTATCGAGGAAAGAGAGAAGGCAGAGGAGGCAGTAGTCCAGCTCTGGAATATGGGAAAGGTCATCGCGGAAGCGAGGACCGAGTGACGGAAAAAAGACAGATAAATGAACTCCGGCAGGGCATTAAGTCCCGCCGGAGCGTTTTTTGTGTGATTTTTGATTATGTCTTCCCGCCGAACAGACCGCGCAGATCCGTCCATCTCAGTTTTCTGATGGCGATGTCCAGCAGCGTCAGAACGCAGCATGCCGCGGCTATTATCAGGATAGGATCGCGGTAAACGACAGTGTCGG
>JAFYZG010000141.1 GCA_017548825.1 Oscillospiraceae bacterium | reverse complement strand
CACGATCCTTCCGGCATACATGACTGCCACGTAGTCCGCGACCTTAGCGACAACGCCCAGGTCATGGGTGATGTATATGACCGAGACGCCCTTCTTCTTCTGCAGGTCCTTTATCAGCTCCAGGATCTTCGCCTGGATGGTGACGTCCAGAGCTGTAGTGGGCTCGTCGCAGATCAGTATGTCGGGGTCGCAGGCCAGCGCTATCGCTATGACGACACGCTGCCTCATACCGCCTGAAAGCTCGTGCGGGAACTGCCTGAATCTCTTGTCGGGGTTGTCGATGCCGACCTCCTCCAGCAGTTCCATGGCGCGCTTTTTGGCTTCCGCGCGGGAGATGTTGTAATGCTCTCTCATGGGCTCCATGATCTGCCTTCCGACCGTCATGGTCGGGTCGAGAGAGGTCATGGGGTCCTGGAAGACCATCGCGATATGCTTACCGCAGTATTTGTAGCGGATGTCTTTCTGGGACATCTTTACCAGGTCGACTTCCTGCTGCTCGCCGTTCTCATCTGTATAGCGGTATATGATCTGTCCGGAGTTGATCACGCCGTTGCTGTCAAGAATGCCCATGATGGTCTTGACGGTGACCGACTTGCCGGAACCGGATTCGCCGACGATGGCGATGGTCTCGCCCTTGAACAGGTCGAGACGAACGCCCCTTATGGCTCTGACTGTGCCGTATGCTGTCTCAAAGGAGATGTTGAGGTCTCTGATGTACAGTACGCGGTCGCTCTTATTTCTTTTTACGCTGTTCGTGCTCTCCATGATACCCCTCCCTTACTTGTTCAGCATCTTAGGATCGAAGGCATCCCTGAGGCCGTCCGCGAACAGGTTGAAGCAAAGCATCAGCACTGCCATGACGATTACGGGGATGATCAGGATATGCGGGAAAGTGGTCATGGACTTGTAGCCGTCCGAGACCAGAGAGCCCAGTGAAGCCATCGGAGCGGGGACTCCCAGTCCCAGGAAGGACAGATAGGCTTCAAGGAAGATCGCGTTCGGGATGGAGAACATGCTGGTGACGATGACCTGCCCCATGATATTGGGAAGTATCTCGGAGAAGATTATCCTGAACTTGCCGGCGCCGAGAGTTCTGGAGGACAGAACGAACTCCTGCTCTTTTACCTTCAGCACCTGTGCGCGGGCGATCCTCTCCATGCCGATCCAGCCTGTCAGCATAAGCGCGAATATGATGGATACGATACCTGCCGGAAGCACCATGCCCAGCAGCGTGACGATTACCAGTGTCGGGATACCGTTAAGGATCTCGGCGAAGCGCTGCATTATGCTGTCGATCATTCCTCCGAAGAATCCTGACACCAGTCCGTATACCATTCCTATGACTATGTCGATGACGACCGCGGCCAGGGCGATGATCAGGGACACACGCGTGCCGGACCAGACTCTGGTCCAGATATCGCGGCCCTGCGTATCGCTGCCGAACCAGTAGTAGACGTCTTTGGCGTCCTGTTCCGCGTACTGGTCCTTGCCGTTGTGATAGCCGTCGAAGATGCCCAGCTTCTCAAGGCCGGGAACACGGGGGACCAGGCACTCCTGGCCGCCGTGGATCTGCTTGTATGTGAAATCGTTCATCCCCGGTCCGACGATCGCCATAAAGATGATGAAAATGATTATGACGATGCCTATCAGGGCGCCTTTGTTCTTTTTGAAGTTGTTCCAGACGTCTTTCGCGTAGGAAGTAGCGCTGTATGTCCTGTCTATGAGCTTCGCGCCTTCTTCATGGGCGAAGTCGAAATCGTCATGGTGGAAATCATGATCCAGATTCGGCATATCAGTCTTCCTCCTTTGCGATTCTTATCCTCGGATCGATCACGCCGTACAGTATGTCCACGAAGAGCATCGTGACGATGTACATCAGTGAGTACACGAAAGCACAGGCTATCGTGACATTGTAGTCGTTCTCCTGGATGGCGGTGATCATCAGACGTCCGATCCCCGGGATACCGAAGATCTTCTCGATGACGCTGGAGCCGGTCAGAAGGTTGACCAGGATCGGTCCCATGACGGTGATGACCGGGATCAGCGTGTTTCTGAGGACATGGCCGATGATCATCTTCCAGTCCTTCACGCCCTTGGATTCCACCAGCAGGATATAGTCCGAGTTCATTACGTCTATCATCTCGCTTCTTGTAAAGCGCGCTATGTTCGCCGTCGGCGACACGCTCAGAGCCACTGCGGGAAGTATGAGCGAGATGAAGGGCTGCTCCACGTTATAAAGGATCGGCAGCCAGTTGAGCCTGTACGCTATGAAGTAACACAGCAGCAGTGCGCAGACATAGGACGGTATGCTCACTCCGAAAACGGAGATCGCGGAACACAGGTTGTCTATCCATGAGTTATGGTTGAGAGCAGCCAGTATGCCGAGCAGCAGTCCTGCGATCGTGCCTATAGTCATAGCCATTGCGCCGACAGCGATGGAGATACCGAGACGGTCCTTGACCATTCCGCTGACAGCGAAGTTCTTGTTGATTGCATAAGAAACTCCCAGATCTCCCTTGAGCATGTTCTTGCAGTAAAGGAAGAACCGGGTCAGCACAGGTTTGTCCAGTCCGTACTTGGCGTACAGAAGATCCTTCTGCGCCTGTGTTAGCTTTTCGTCGTTGAACGGTGTGCCGGGCATAAGGTCCATAAGGATGAACAGCACCAGCAGGATGACGAACAGCGTCGCCAGTGATATGAGCACCCTCTGAAGGATATACTTTTTCATCGAGTGTATTCCTCTTCCGATTTTATTAGGAAAAGCCAGAGTGATCATTTCTGATCGCTCTGGCTTGATTCAGTTCTTTGTCTTACTCGTCGTAGTGGTTGATGTTGATCGACAGGTAGAACAGATAGCCCTGCAGACGGTTCACGAAACCTTCCTTGTCCTTGTTGGCAGTGACCTGCTCACCGGAAAGGATGACGGTGTCGATATTGCCTGCTTCATACTCCATAAGAGCGGTCTGAGTGTCCTCGAGGACACGGAAGACGATCTTCTTGGCGGTGCCGGCTGCATCGTACTGGTCGTTGAAGTAGTAACCGGCATTGCGCTCGAGTTCATATGAATATCCGGGTGTCCAGGACTTCAGGATATACGGGCCGCAGTAGAGCATCGTCTCTGCTGTGGTGGCATACTGGTCGCCCTGTTCATCGATGAATTCCTTGTTGATCGGGAATGCGCTCGGGAATGCAAGGCAGGCCATGAAGATGCCGTTGGGCTTCTCAAGCGTTACCTTGAAGGTCTTCTCGTCGACGGCTGTCCACTCTTTGGCGAGCAGCACGTCGGAGATCCACCATGAGTAGTCGGACGCAAGTTCCTCAGACATGATCCTGTCCCAGGCATCAACGAAGTCCTGAGCGGTGACTGTCCTGACGACCTTGCCGTTCGAATCGTACCAGTTGGCGTCGTCCCTGATCTTGAATGTGTATTCAGTTCCGTCGGCGTTGGTCTCATAGCTCTCAGCCAGATCGAGCACCCAGTTGCCGTCGGCATCCAGCTCTGTGAGGCCTGATGTGAACAGTGTCTCGGCGACGAAGGATGTGCCGTCTGTGGCGTACTGATAGTCAAGATAGACGATATCGGTGTTGGTGATAAGCGTTACTGTGTCCTTGCCGACGATGTGACGGTAGTTGTCGACAGCGGCGGAGTGGAACTGGATTCCGGAGATGGTGGGTCTGATGATCATTGCGCCGCCTGCCTGGAATACAGGAACGATACCGTAGTCTTTCTGTACCAGGACCTTTTCGGCCTCAAGGAACTTGGACCATCTCTCGGAGGGATCCGTTGTGGCTTCTGCTTCTTCAACAAGCTTGTCATACTCGGCGCTGTCATATCTGCCGGCGTTGTTGGAGTGGTTGTAGCTCACATACAGGTCCATGTATGTCTGGGGATCGCCGTAGTCAGGGCCCCAGCGGGTGAGGGCGACATCATAGTCACCGGTATCCATCAGGGAAAGTCTTTCTTTCTTCTGCTTTGCTACGAGAGTGACTTCAAAGCCGACCTCTTCAAGATAGTAAGCGATCTGCTCAGCTGCCTTGATGACGGAGTCACCTTCGTTGGTACCGTAGAGCAGGTTGATGGAAAGCTTCTTCTTACCGAGCTCTTCGCAGGCTGCATTGTAGGCTTCCTGTGCCTTGGCAAGGTCATAGGCTACTATGGCGCCCTGCTCATCGCGGAAGTCCTGTCCGGTCACGGGGTTGGAAGCGAGCTTGAAGGGGATGATTCCTTCAGCAGCGACCGAGCCGTCGTTCAGGGACTTTGCCAGAGACGCCCTGTCGATAGCATAGGACATTGCTTTCCTAACATTCTCGTTCTGGAAGATGACGACGTCTTCTGCGGCGGGATTTTCTTCCTCTTCTTCCTTCTTTCCGCAGCTGACGCAGCATACCAGGGTGAGAAGTACAAGTAAAAGTGCAATAAACTTTTTCATGTTCTTTTCCTCCTATAATGATTGATTATCTTTCAATATAAGAGTGAAGTCAATGCTCTTCGCTTTAAATCGTTAAATTGCATGATATCTTGAGAAAAACACGCCTTCCATTAGGTTAGAACCACGGTAAAAGTGACAACAATCAGACACGACATTTGTCGATTCTGCACACCAAAAAAGGCCGCAAACCCCTGGCTTGCGGCTTTCTGAGCATCAAATGCTTACTTTTTCCTGACGGGGATCCATATCGCGCTGTGATAGTCGGGGTCCGTCATCTCCCCGTTCACACAGTCGTACCACTCCACGGTCGCGTTTCCGGAAAGCTCATAGTCCGGGTTGCCCGGGAGCCATTCGCTGAAGATCCTGTTATTGACTGACTGAAGAGTCTGCGGGTTCGGTCCTATGCAGTTGAACACTGCCCAGTCGCCTCTTGGGAACTCATACAGCGTCATCCCTTCCGGCACCTCTCCGCCGGTATACCTTCCCGCGACAAGATAACGGAACCTGTCTTCCCCGATATCGTCGATGCAGACGCCGTATTCGCCGATGCAGTTGTCCACGATCGCTTTCTCGTAGGGGTTGGCCGGCTCGTTGCCCGCGTAGATATTGTTGGCATACTTCTCGCAGATCTCGTCCCAGAACTTGGGGATCTCCGTCTGGGCGGTCTCATTTTCGAATACTTTCTCAAATCCGATGACCTTGAAGGGGAACATCGGCGCTATCTTATAATCCATCTGATTGCCTCCCTGAATGTTTATGTCGATCCTCAGAGGAAGAAAGACGTTTACGGCGGCTCCTGCGCGTACCTGAGACGGCGTGGCTCCGTGGAAACGGCTGAACGCCTTCGCAAAACTCTCCTGGCTCTCGTATCCGTACCTGACGGCTATGTCGATGACTCTGTCATCCGTATCCCGAAGGTCCAGCGCCGCCTGATACAGTCTTCTGTTTCGGAGATATTCCCCGATACCGTACCCGGTCATAACCGAGAAGCCTCTCTGAAGGAAGAACGGTGAGATGTTCACCCGGTCAGCCACATCCTGCGCACTGATGCTGTCCTCCAGATGCTCCTCCATGTATTCGATCGCCGTTCGGATGCATGTCGTCCATTCCATTGGAGAGTCCTCCTTTCCCTGATGGTCTTATTCTATCCGAAGCTGCGGAACATGTTCTGTCTTTTTCTGTCTGCTTTTGTCCTTTGCGTCAGCCGCCGTAAGGGAATATCGTCTGTATCGTTCCGTCCGGATTATAGTGCAGCTCTGTATATTTCACGTTCCGCCTGTGATTTATGCCTCCCGACATCTCGCAGTCGTGATAGAACAGATACCATTTCCCGTGATATTCGACGATGGAATGATGCGTGGTCCACCCGATCACCGGCTCCAGTATACGTCCCCTGTAAGTGAAGGGGCCGAGGGGATCTTTTCCTGTCGCATGGCAGATATAGTGGGTCGTCCCCGTGGAGTATGAGAGGTAGTAAAGACCGTTGTATTTATGCATCCAGGGTCCTTCGAAGAATCTTCTCTCCTCGTCCCCGGCCTTTATTGGCTCTCCGTTCTCATCCAGTATAGTCACCATCCGCGGCTTATCCTTATAGGACTTCATGTCCTCAGACAGCTCGGCGACGAACGGACCGAGAGATGCCGCATCTCCGTCAATGGGCTGCGGTTCCGCGATGTACTCACCT
>JAFYZG010000019.1 GCA_017548825.1 Oscillospiraceae bacterium | reverse complement strand
GATGACTGGACAACATACGTTTTCCCTCTGTATCTGTACTTGGTCGTACATCCTGTTGAAAACAAAGGCGAAGTCTTGATCATCTTTCCCATCCTTTACTCCTTTCCTTTCTCGCTTTTTTCTCAGCCGCTGCTATACTTTGCAGCATATCCGGAGGGATCCTGGATATCACAGCTTCGAGCTGTTTCTGCTTCTGATTCAGATCAAACAGAGATCTGTTTGCCTTGTACAGTTCGTCTTCCTTTTCCTTCACGTAGCCACGGAGGCTTCTGTACTCGTCTCTGGACTGATCCACAGCGCGTTCCAGAAAGGCGATCTTGTTATCTGTGGCCTTCAGCTGATCTTTGAGATTGACCATTTCCGGCGCATATCTGCCTATCAAAGCGATGGCTTCCTCCTTCTTCTTGCTACTGTTAATTACACTGATATCGTCTATGGCTTTCACGATCTCGCTGTAGTGTTCGTAAAGCGTAGCAGCGTTCTTGTACATATATGGCGGAACATGCTGCCGCTGGGATACCCTTTTGGGTGTTCCTCTGTCCAGCTTCGGGAATCTGGCGGACATGTGCTCATAGAACTGATCCTGCAGCTTGCTCAGTCCCTGAGGACCTCCGATCAGCTCCTTGGAGCTCAGCCGGTTATCCTTGGTGATGGGGACGAAACAGAGATGCATGTGCGGAGTGGCCTCGTCCATATGTACCACTGCGGATATGATGTTTTCCCTTCCGAAGGTATCCTCAAAGAATCTGAAAGCAGTTTCGAAGTAATCACGCTGCGTTTCAGGAGGCTTTGAACGTATCCATTCCGGTGTCGCTCCTATGAAACAGTCCTGCAGTACGACGCTGTCCTTTCTCATCTTCGCCCCGGCTTCCTTGATCCTTTCCAGTATCATGCTTCTGTAGGAGCCGGCAGGCTCGCTCAGATAGTAATTGAACTTGGTCCTTTCCATATCGATATCCGGATTGCTCTTATATTCTGTCTTTTTTCTTTCGTGATGCCGCTCGATGCGTCCTACCGCACCGAGCTTTCTTTTTTCGATCCTCATGATCGCGTAATTGGCCATACGGACTCCTTTCTCCTTCTAAAGGAAGGATGTAATAATTCAATGTGTCTTGTTGGTGTCTTCTGAACGCAACACTGCGCCTTTCTTCCCGGCAGGTGATAACTGCAGCCTGTATCGCACAACAGAAGCTGGATGGAAGCCACAGATTCTGTTTTGGCGCAGATGTTGTGTAACCCACTACACCTTGCATGCAAGGTGGTGGGCCAGCCGTTCCTTCTGGACTCCCCGGGAAGCATGAGGGAATGCATCCGCATTTCCTCATACCGGAGCCGGCAAAGACCAAAACCACATGGATCCCTGCTTCACTGAGCGGATCTCCAGCTGTGCTTTTGCTTTCTTTGCCGTGCTCTCGCCGACGCCCGCAGCCTTCATCATATGCATGACTTCCTGCTGCGGTCTCGGACCGGCTGAAAGAAACTGCCGCAGTGTCTCTTTGGCTATCTGCAGCTGAGTATCGTGCCTTCCCGGTTCACTGAATGTGTTTCCAAGAACTTCATCCGCAGTCCTAGCTTCCTCTCTGAGCCAGGTCACTTCGCCGTTGCTTACCGAGAAAACGATGGCGCTTCCTGTCGGTCCGACGTTGCACTTCACCTGAGCGAGGATCCTTTCATCAGGATCGTCACTTCTGGTTCTGGATATGACAAGTGTGCTTCTGGGTCCAGCAATGACATCTACGGACCCAGACCCGCGGTTGATGGCACGCTGTCCCAGCTGCTTGTTGTGATGATGAACGACAATGACTGCACAACGCAGTTTTTTCGCCAACTCTATCAGTGGGCGGAACTGGGCCCGAACGGAATTTGCAGAGTTGAGCTGAGTATTCTCTCCGATATAAGCAGATAAGGGATCCAGGATAAGCAGTCTGGCCTGGGTCTGTTCTAGTGCAGTTAGCAGTCTTTCATCCGAGAAACTCAGGAACTTCTCCTTCTCGCTGATAAAGAACAGTCTGTCCGGATCTCCGCCTGATTCCATAAATCTGGGGACGATGGTATCGTCAGCGTCATCCTCAGAAGACTGGTATATGACGTTGATCGGTGTCTGACCGTCTCCGTCTGTAAAAGGCATTGGTTCTCCTTGAGTCAGCATTGCCGCCAGTTTAAGTATCATCAGGCTCTTTCCATCACCTGAATCACCCTGCAATATTGTGACTTTTCCGTATGGGATAAAGGGGTACCACAGCCATTCGATGTTTCTGCAGTCAACATCACTTGCTTTGATGATCTTTAATTCTTCCATTCACTTTCTCCTTCTTACTGTATTTCGGGCAATAGATCACGGTTGCGCGGAAGCTCTGTTTGCATTCGTGTTCGCACTGAACGCAGAGCTTGTTGTATGTGATCCGGTTTCGGTCATTGAGGAAGAGCGCCCACTCTTCCTTCCTTTTCTTACTCATTCTCGGTATACGGCATCACCTCCTTTCATTTTTCATGTGTTTCCGGGAGCAAAATCCTGGCTTTTTTCTTTTGAGAGCTCTTTTTCATGACAGGGCAGGGTGTTTATACTCTGCACAGGTATCAAGAGCCCTCTGAAGAGAAAAGATTCAAAAATCTACCCGGGAAGGGCAGCTGTTCTTTCTGCTCCTCCGCGAAGCTGTCCTCGTGCTATTTGTCCTCGACGCCCGCACGACCGGGAACACATCAGACGCCTGATTGCGAGTCAGGTCCATAGGAATCTCACCTCCCCGCCTTCTTCATGGCCGGGCCGCGAATTACGGAAGTATCATTGACCCCGGAGTCTGTCATCGCCGCCACCGGTAGCAGACCGGCTTTCGCTGTATAAGCTTTATTGCTCGCTCTTTCGAGGTCATGGCGCGCCTACAAACACGGCTCAAGGTTTCACCCTCAACTCTGGGAACGTATCTGACGGATGAACTATTCTGTTGTCAAAGTGCTCGGGAAAAAGTCCCTCTAAGACTCCCT
>JAFYZG010000140.1 GCA_017548825.1 Oscillospiraceae bacterium | reverse complement strand
TCGAACACACAGGCAGCACGTCCGTTTCCCACGTGGATATAGTTGTAAACGGTAGGTCCGCAGGCATAGATCTTGATCCTGTTCTCCTCCTGCGGCACAAGTTCTTCTATTGTTCTGGTCAGTGTGTTGAATACTCGCATAAACGGTCTACCTCAGTAAAATATGATATCCATTAAATTCTAAATTAATACACCTTTTCAGTCAATCGGAACAGCGGTCAGATCCAGCCCGTCGGTGCCCTCTATCCTTAGCGAATAGATCTCTCCCGGGATCAGGTCATATTCCAGCGGAACATATATGACCAGATCGTCCTCGGGAGCGTCGCTCTCGGAGCGGCAGACGAAGGCTCTCTTGTCTTCGTCGAAGAAATCGCAGACCGCTTCGGTCACCTTTCCCGCTTTGGACTGCTGGAGCTTCGCGGTGATTTCCTGCTGTATGTCGTAGAAGATGTCAGCCCTGTCCTTCTTGATCTCCTCAGGCAGCTGGTCCTTCATCCTTTCGGCGGGGGTCCCTTCCTCGGCTGAATAGGTGAAGCATCCTGCCCTGTCGATCTCAGATTCCCTTATGAAGGTGATGAGATCGTCGAACTCTTCGTCCGTCTCGCCCGGGAACCCCACTATGAAGGTGGATCTCAGCGTGATGCCGGGCACCGTCCTCTTTATCTTCTTTATCAGTTCAAGGTTCTCTTTTCCGGAACCGAACCGGCCCATCCTTCTGAGGACCTGATCATTGGCGTGCTGCAGGGGTATGTCGAGATAGCGGCAGATCCTGTCGTTGGAGGCCATCTCCTCCAGCAGCTCGTCGGTTATGTGTTCCGGATAGGCGTACAGGATCCGGATCTTCCAGAGTCCTTCTATGCTGCTCATGGAGCGCAGCAGCGAAGCCAGTGTATCGCCGTTCTCCAGGTCCTTGCCGTATGAAGTGGTATCCTGCGCCACCAGTATGATCTCGCGCACGCCGTAGGAGACGAGTTTGCGGGCTTCCTCCAGGATGCTCTCCGCGGAACGGCTGCGGTATCTCCCTCTGATGCCGGGTATGGCGCAGAAGGTGCAGTGGTTGTCGCAGCCTTCGGCGATCTTGAGAAATGCGTAGTGCTGGGGCGTGGAGATGAGCCTTTCGCCCTCCAGATCCAGATCCAGAGGGGATCTCCTGTAATCGTGAGGTTCACCGCGGAGGGCTCTGT
The DNA here is from genome assembly GCA_017548825.1 of Oscillospiraceae bacterium. Taxonomy (GTDB): domain Bacteria; phylum Bacillota; class Clostridia; order Oscillospirales; family Ruminococcaceae; genus RUG11783. The sequence continues at coordinate 5,668 of JAFYZG010000140.1, read as the reverse complement.
CCACTATTCCGACTATGTCGGGGTTCTGGCCGATGCCGACGACTGCGTCTACCTCCGGTATGAGCTCCATCATCTCCAGGCCGTGGCGCTCGGAGAGGCACCCGGTCACGATTATCGCTCTGATGACGCCGTCGTTCTTGGCGTTCACCATGTCATAGATATTATTGAGAGCCTCGACTTTCGAGCTCTCGATGAATCCGCAGGTGTTGATTATCGCGGCATCGGCTTCGCCGAGATCGGCGGTTATTCCGTATCCCGCCTCTTCCAGCAGATAGCACATCTTCTCGGCGTCGATCCTGTTTTTGTCGCAGCCAAGCGATATGAAATACAGTTTTTCAGTCCTCTGTGTACTCAATGCCGTCCACCTCTGATCCGTTGAGCGCGGCGATGATGTCGCTGCTCCTGAAGCCTCTGCGCAGAAGCGCTGCGTAGACCTTCTGTCTTCCGTTCTCGGAACTGAGCTTTCCGGCGTACTTCCCGGAGATAAGTTCCGATATGAGAGGTCTCTCGTCGGTCTGTATGCCGTCCAGGACCTCATCGATGATATCTCTCGCGATGCGTTTGTCCGCGAGCCTGCGCCTTATCTCGCCCAGGCTCTTTCCCTTCCCGAGCAGTTCTTCGGCGTATCTGCGGGCAAAGCCGCTGTCATCAAGATACCCTAGCTCACGGACTCTGGCCACGGCCTGCGCGGCGGTCTCATCGTCGTATGTCTTCTGCAGTTTGGTATAGAGCTCATGCCCCGAATGATCCCTGATGCCCAGGTATGTGAATGCCTTGTTGAGGGCTTTCCTGTATTCGGAGTTCTTCCTCAGCTCGGCCAGATCCTGATCGTCCAGGTCCATTCCCTTGTGTATGCCGAAATCCGCGTATGTGTTCTCGTCTACCGAGAAAAGGAATTCTTCACCGCAAAAAAGGGCATATCTGCCCTTTTTCGTCATCTTTATCTCAGTGATCTTCATCTGTTATTCGACGCCGACGTCAAGGGAGGACTCGTCTCCGGGCCTGGTCCTTGAGGAACTGCTGCCCGCGGTCACTATGACCGGCTTTTCCGTGTCGGCTTCTGCGGGCTTGTATCCGGGAGACAGCTTTTCGGCGTTCGCCCTGACCTTTGCCTCTATCTCGTCGCACAGCTGGGTATTGGTCTCGAGGTATCTCCTGACGTTGTCCCTGCCCTGCCCGAGGCGCTGCTCGCCGTAGTTGAACCATGCGCCGGACTTCTGGATTATGTCGAGCTTGACCGCGAGGTCCAGGATCTCTCCGACCTTGGATATGCCCTTGCCGTAGATGATATCGAATTCAGCCTCTCTGAAGGGGGGCGCGACCTTGTTCTTGACTACCCTGACCTTGGTCCTGTTTCCGTAGAACTCGGAACCGTTCTTGAGGGTCTCGGATCTTCTGACGTCCAGCCTGACGGAGGAGTAATACTTGAGGGCCCTTCCGCCGGGAGTGGTCTCGGGATTGCCGTACATGACGCCGATCTTCTCCCTGAGCTGGTTTATGAAAATGCAGACGCAGTTGGACTTGCTGATGACGCTGGTGAGCTTCCTCAGTCCCTGGGACATCAGTCTCGCCTGCATGCCGACATGGGAATCGCCCATCTCGCCTTCTATCTCGGCCTGCGTCGTCATGGCGGCGACGGAGTCGATCACGATGACGTCTATGGCGTTGCTCCTGGCGAGCGCTTCCGCGATCTCCAGGGCCTGTTCGCCGGTATCCGGCTGGGATACGAGCAGCGTGTCGAGATTGATGCCGAGGTTCATCATGTATACAGGGTCAAGTGCATGCTCGACGTCTATATATGCGGCCTCTCCGCCGGCCTTCTGTGCCTCCGCGACTACGTGAAGGGCGACGGTGGTCTTGCCCGAGCTCTCAGGCCCGAAGATCTCCACGATCCTGCCCCTCGGAAGTCCGCCGACACCGAGAGCGATGTCCAGCGAGAGGGAGCCTGTGTGGATGGCCTCGATGTTGAGCGATGAGTCCGCTCCGAGCTTCATTATCGTGCCTTTTCCGTAGGTCTTGTCAAGCTGCGCGATGACTGTTTCCAATGCTTTCGCTTTGTCTGCCATGGTTGTCTCCTGTACTCAAAAAATGGATCATTCAACTAGTGTTAAGGATAACATCTGAGAGTGCTTTATTCAAGCGCCGGGAAGGCTCTGAGCGTGGTCGCAGAAGGCTCTGAGACAGCAGTTTCCGCACTGCGGACGGCGGGCTATGCACACCGCTCTGCCGTGCAGGACGAAGCGGTGGCAGAGGTCGTTGCCCTTGTCCGGTTCCACCACTTCCCGGAGCTGTTTTTCAGCCTTCACAGGATCGGAGGTATCTGCCAGTCCGAGGAGGTTCGAGATCCTGATGCAGTGGGTGTCGCACACTATGGCGGGCTTGCCGTAGATGTCCCCCACTATGAGGTTCGCCGACTTCCTCCCGACTCCCGGGAATTTCAGCAGAGTGTCGATATCGTCCGGCACTATGCCGCAGTATTCTTCGCAGAGCATCTTCATGGATGCGAGGATGTCCCTGGTCTTGGACGCGCCGAGTCCGCAGGGCCTGACGATCTCAAATACGTCGTCGTAATCGGCAGCGGCCAGCGCGGCGGCTGTGGGATACTTCTCAAAGAGCACCGCTGTCACGGTGTCGACCCTGGCGTCGGTGCACTGGGCGGCGAGCCTCACGGATACCATGAGCTGCCATGCGTCTTCGTAGGAGAGCGTGCACTTCGCAGCCGGATATTCCTTTTCCAGAGCTTCTACTACTTTTCTGGCTTTCTCTCTTCTGTCCATTACATTATACCCTGTTCATTGTCCTCAAACGCGGACAATGGGAGACTTTTTTGTCCGAGTTTCGTATTTTTCTGAAAAGCCGATTGGTGATATCATTGTATCAGGAAAAACAACTTAAGCGAGGCAGTCATGGAAAGATCTCCTCTCGCTTCCCTGCTCAGGCCGGAATCGCTGGATGACGTGTTCGGCCAGCATCATCTCCTCGACCGCGGGATGGTGTTCAGGGAGGCCATAGAATCAGGCTCGGTCCCCAACATGATATTCTACGGGCCCTCCGGCGTCGGAAAGACGACGGTGGCCAATATCATTGCGAAAAACAGCAACATGCAGCTGTACAAGCTCAACGGCACGTCGTCATCCATCTCCGACATAAAGCAGGCCATCGAGGATTCCAAGACCCTGCTGGGCATCAACGGCGTGCTCATATATCTCGACGAGATCCAGTACTTCAACAAGAAGCAGCAGCAGTCCCTTCTGGAGGTCGTGGAAAACGGAGACGTAACGCTGATAGCGTCCACCACCGAGAATCCCTATTTCTACGTCTACAACGCGCTGCTCTCCAGATGCACGGTCTTTGAATTCAAGGCCATAGACTGGAGGGACACTCTCAAAGCCGTGGACAGGGCTCTCGAGAAGCTCGGCGCGGCCGAGAACGTCACCTACGAGATGGACGAAGACGCCAGGGAACATATCGCGAGGAGCGCAGGCGGAGACATCAGGCGCGCGCTCAACGCACTGGATTTCCTCTCGGTCGCGGTGCAGCCGCAGGACGGAGTGAAGCACATCACTCTGGACCAGGTCAGTCAAGTCACTTCCCTGTCCTACGGACGATATGACAAGGAGGGCGACGAGCACTTCGATCTGGCATCCGCCCTCATGAAGTCTCTTCGCGGCAGCGATCCCGACGCCGCTGTGCACTACCTGGTCAGGTTCCTTGAAGCGGGAGACATCATAACTCCCGCAAGACGCCTTCTCTGTTCAGCCTGCGAGGATATCGGCCTTGCGCATCCCCAGGCCATAGCGGTGGTGAATGCCTGCGTACAGGCTGCGGAACATCTTGGACTTCCGGAGGCATATCTCCCGCTGACCGAGGCTGCTATATATCTGGCCACACTGCCCAAATCCAATTCCGTCGTCGCGGCGTACGGTGACGCCAGCGCAGACTACAAGGCGGGAAAAGGAAAGGGATTCCCGAGAGCCATGCAGAACGTGCATTACGACTCCGCGGAAGTGACCGACAAGGGCCAGCATTACCTGTATCCCCACGCCTTCGAGAACCACTGGGTCAAGCAGCAGTATCTGCCGGATGACCTGGTCGACAGGAAGTATTACGTGCCGGGCGACAACCGCACGGAACAGGCCGCGAAGGCCTACTGGGAAAAGATAAAGAACGAATGACTGAGACTTATGTGACAAGCGCTTCGGAGACTGTTCTCCGGAGCGCTTTTTTCGCTTCGCAAAGCTCTTATCAGTCCCAGAGTGAAACGGGATATGTTCCCTCTTCCCGCATCAGGCTGATGGCTTTTTTGAGGTCGGGAAGGTCGTCTGTGTAGGTGACGCCGTGCCAGCTGTCTTCACAGGTGAGCACGGTCACGGTGCAGGTGCCGTCGCTGATCTGGTCATTGACCACGCTGGGCAGATAATACTCGAACCTCACAGGATCCTTTCTGAGACCTGCTTCAAGGTATGCCGGGAAACGCTCCCAGAGGGTCCTGGCCATATCGGAGGAGAATCCCCAGAAGTTCATGGAGACTACCGTGTCCCCGCTTATCTCGACCATGGATCCGTCCTCAGCGCGGTACTCCGCGTCATCTCCCTTGGGGTAGATCTCGGTGCGCTCGGTCACTGCAGTCAGCAGACCGTCCTGCACGGAGCACTGGCCTCTCGCCACTGAACCGTTCTCGGTGAGGGTGTTCCTGAGCCTGAAGCCCACCATGCCGTATCTGCCGCTCTCATCGCCGCCGCTGAGGAAGCGGTAGATCATGTCGAAAGCGCTTCTGCCGTAGAAGTCATCAGCGTTGATAACTGCGAAAGGCGCGTCTATGACGTTCCTGCAGCTGGCGACCGCATGGCCCGTGCCCCAGGGCTTTACCCTGCCCTCAGGTACGGAGAATCCCTCCGGCAGGTCATTTATGTCCTGGAAGACATAGCTGACGTCGAAGTGACTGCTCACCCTGTTCCCTATCGCGGCCTTGAAGTCGTCCTCCAGTTCCTTCTTGATCACGAAGACGACTTTTCCGAAACCGGCTCTTTTTGCGTCATAGAGCGAGTAGTCCATGATGATGTGGCCGCTGTCGTCCACAGGGGCTATCTGCTTGAGTCCGCCGAACCTGCTGCCCATTCCGGCAGCCATGATGACAAGTACGGGCTTTTTCATTTTCTTTCTCCTCATATCAGTTCTCTCCAGAGATCAAGTATCTGTAGGTGATCACTCCATTTTGGGTATGCTGCTGTATGTCTTCTTTTTCTTCCTGTGAGAGTGTATCGCAACGGCTGCTGCCGTGACAAGGATGGGGACCGATACGGCAGACGCCATGATGCCGCGGCGGTATCTTTCCAGATAGAATTCCCTGGTATAGACATCGGTGACAGGCGCGGCGCTGATGATGAGCTCGGGGCTGTCCACGGCGGCGCACAGCTCCGCGGCCAGCGCGCGGTATTCCGCCACTGATATCTTCTCTTTTCCTTCCTCTTCCGACATGGAGACTGTCCTTAGGGAGTCGTATGCTTCCGTTATCCCGGTGCGGCTCGCAAGGGAGAGATCGTGCTCTTCCAGCAGTTCCTCAGTATACTCCATCAGTTCCGATGCGAACTGCTCCAGACCGGCGTCGGGAAGAGCGGGAGTGAGATCGGGAGCATGCCGCATGTCGGACATCCTTTCGTATTCCGAC
>JAFYZG010000139.1 GCA_017548825.1 Oscillospiraceae bacterium | reverse complement strand
CGTTTGTATTCCGAATATCTCTTCTCATACTTTTTGGCCAGCACGGGATCGGGAAGCACTGTCTCCTTCACCCGGGTCAGCGCCTCTGCGCATTTCCTTACGTCGGGGAAAAGCCCTGTCCCGACCATAGCGAGCATCGCTCCGCCGTAACCCGGACCTTCTTCGGTAAGCGGTATGTCCAGTGGGATGTTGAGTACGGATGAGAATATCGACTGCCAGAGCCTGGACCTCGCTCCTCCGCCGCATATCTTGGATCTCTCTATATCTATACCGACGGATCTCGCTATCTCGATATTGTCCTTTATGGCGAATGCCACGCCTTCCAGAATAGCCTGAGCCATATCGGCTCTCGTAGTGTTCATGCTCATTCCGATGAACACTCCTCTGGCGTCGGTGTCGTTTATCGGGCTCCTCTCTCCCATGAGATACGGAAGGAAGAAGACTTCATTCTCGCCAAGCCTGTCTCTGGATATCTCGCTCTGCACCGCGTCATAATCCTTCTCTCTGATTATCTCATCACAGAACCACTTGTTGCAAGAAGCTGCTGAAAGCATGCATCCCATCAGGTGGTAGTGCCCGTCGGCATGGGCGAACGAGTGCAGCGCGTTGTCCATATCCTTTCCGAACCTGTCCGATGAGATGAACACCGTTCCGGATGTTCCTATCGAGATATTGCAGTTGCCGTCTCCGACCGTCCCGGTGCCTACCGCTGCAGCGGCATTGTCCCCTGCTCCGGCGACCACCTTAACGTTCTCAGGCAGAGAGAGAGCCGTGGCTATCTCCGGTCTGAGGCACCCTATGACCTCATAGCTCTCGAATAGCCTGGGCATCTGATCCTCCCTGACGGAACAGAGCTCCAGCATCTCAGAAGACCACTTTCTGTTTCTGACATCCAGCAGGAGCATGCCGGAGGCGTCGGAGTAGTCGCAAGAATGGACTCCGGTGAGCTTATAGTTGATGTAGTCCTTCGGGAGCATGATCTTGCTGATCCTGGCGAAGTTCTCAGGTTCATTCTTCCTCATCCAAAGGAGCTTCGGCGCCGTGAAACCCGCAAAAGCGATATTCGCGGTGTACCCCGAGATCACATCCCTGCCGACAGTATCATTGAGATAATCCACCTCTTCCGAGGTCCTTCCGTCGTTCCAGAGGATGGCATCCCGGATGATCTCATCGTTCTCATCCAGCACCACAAGTCCGTGCATCTGGCCGCCGCAGCCGATGCCTGCCACTTCCGAGCGGTCGAACCCTACAAGCAGTTCCTCCGCCCCTATGAGGCAGGCGCTCCACCAGTCCATGGGGTTCTGTTCGCTCCAGCCGGGACGCGGCATGGACAGAGGATACTCCCTCGTTACGCTTCTCCTGATCTGTCCCTCTTCGTCCACCAGAAGCAGCTTCATGGCAGATGTCCCGAGGTCGATTCCTATATAGTACATTCCTTATCTCTTTTCTTGGGAAAAACACTGGTTTTTATAATATTGTATGCCTTTTGTAAGCCTGTGAGCATGTTTTCAACTGTACAAAATAAAGACGAATTATTGGTCAATTTCACCATTCGTTCTTCCTGTGATCCGGCGCAAGACGATATTATGTCATGTTTTCGTACACTTTACGATTTGTTATTGTTCTGTGATATATCACATTACCAATTTTGAAAATTGTATGTACTAATGAGATAAAAATGTTATTGAATTATAGACTATTTTGCGGTGTAATAACGAGTGAACGATTAGAAAGGAGCCTTATTTATGGTTAGTTACAAAGTTAAGATCGCTATTGCTCCATGCCGCCGTAATATGCCCACCATGAACATGCCCGGCAGAAACGGTCAGCCTCCCAGAAGGCGTATGATGTGGGGCAGGGAAGCCGCTCTTGATGTCAAGAACGAAGTCCTTCCGTATATCTTTGAGCACTTCGCGAACGAGCATGTCGAATTCGTCACCCTCGACGGATGGGATGAAGACGGCATGATGTACGACTACTCCCAGGCTGATTCCATCGCCGAATACCTCAAGGCTCAGAAGCCGGATGCACTGTTCATCCTGAACCTGAACTTCGGCAGTGAGGAAGTCGCCGGAAGACTCGCGAAGCTCATGAATCTCCCCACCCTCCTCTGGGCAGTCCAGGATACGTATTTCGGTGATCCCGATGCCACCGACCTTCATGACGAAGCGAACGGCGGACGTCTCCTCGACGCACAGTGCGGAATGTTCGCAGTGTCCAAGATCCTGCAGAGATATCAGGTCAAGTTCACACACATCCCGACCTGCAAGGTCACCGATGAAGTCTTCAAGACCAACTTCGAAGATTTCTGCGCTGTCACCTGCATGCTCAAGAACTGGAAGAACATGCGCCTGATGCAGCTGGGCAACCGTCCTCTCGCATTCACCAGCATGATGTTCAACGAAGACGAACTTCTCGAGAAGTTCGGCATCGAAGTCTTCCCGCTCTCCGGACCGGAAGCATCCAGAAGGCTCCTTGATGTCAGAGAGAAGCACGCTGACGAGCTCCAGGGCATCGTCGACAAGTTCCTGACCTACTTCAAGGCCGGCGATATCGAGGAAGCAAGGAATTCCGAGGCTCTAAGAAACTCCGCTGCCTGCTATCTGTTCTACAAGGAACTGTTCGAGACCACAGGCGCTTCCGCAATTGCCTGCGACATGAGTTTCTCAAGAGCGATCGGACCCAGCTCCACAGCTGACATCATGATGCTCGCCAACGAGAACAAGTTCGTCATGTTCGAAGGCGACATGCACGGCGGCATCACAGAGGTCATCCTCTCCAGCGCCGTATTCGGCGAGAAGCTCCCGTTCTTCGGCGAGTTCACCGCCAACCATCCGACCAACCCCAACGCAGAGCTCATCTGGCACACCGCGGTATATCCGCCCGCCATTGCCGGCAACGACAACTTCGAGCCCTACATCATCAACAGCGGCTGGGGCGCCCAGACCGGTCTGGAAGTCAAGAAGGGCGATTATTCCATCGCTCGCTTCGACACCATGAACGGAAAGTATTCCATGCTCATCGGCGAGTTCAAGGCTGTTGACGGCCCGTTCACCAAGCAGCACTACATCTGGGGCGAGTTCAAGGATTGGCACAAGTTCGAGCAGGCCACAGTATACGGTCCCTATGTCCACCACATGGTGGAGATGGAAGGCGGTCCCCACGTCACCAGGCGTCTCAAAGAGTTCTGCCGCTATGTGGGCATCTATGCAGACGTACCGGATGAGAGAGACACACCCTTTGCTCCGTATTTCTACGATGTGAAATAATCACTCATAATCAGAAAGTGCTCCGGTCATGCCGGGGCACTTTTTCTGTCTGCTTCTTCTCAACCGTACAGCTCTTCCGCCAACTCTACGGTCCTTCTGCGTATCTTTTCCCTGCTGATCTCATCATCGGCAAGTTTCTCCGGCGGGTATTCTATCTGGAAAAGGACATCCATCATCAGCGCGCCGAACGCCGTCGCATCGGTCCCGGGATCGGGAACGACAGCCTCTCCTTCTCCCCTGGATATCATGTTCATCTGCCAGAGTCTTCTGACCATGACAAACAGTCTGTAATACGTATCCGCCGATTCCAAAGTATCTTGTCTGAACAGTATCATGTTTCTTACGGGATCTGCGATACAGTCCTCATTAGCTCTGTCGAACACCTGATCCCTCGCCGATGAGATATCCGGATGCTTAAGCCCTATCACAGTTGCCACGCTCGCAGCCGTCCTGTAGAACCTGAATAACGGCTGCGACTCACGCATCTGTGAGCGGTATCTCTTTATCAGAGTGCGGGCACTCATGACCGCTACGGTCCCGGAGCCGCCCAGGTCTTCTGCGATATTCCCGCCTTCGTAATCGAAGATAGACAAGAATTCCTTCTCGTCCATACGGTCGAGTATCACTTCCACCCTGAGGTTCCCGTCTTTCGCTGCCTCGTTTATGAGTTCTCTGATGTCGCTGTTCCAGTCGGGAAAGATCCTCTCCCTGCGGGAATTCCACATTTCTTCAAAACGATTGCTTTCCATCTGT
>JAFYZG010000138.1 GCA_017548825.1 Oscillospiraceae bacterium | reverse complement strand
CCTGTCCAACAACGGATCCATAACGGCAAACTACAGGCTCAGCGAGGTCTATGACGACGAGATCGCCAATGCACACCGCAATGCCGACCTCCACCTGCACGACCTGTCCATGCTCACCGCCAACTGCGCGGGATGGTCCCTGAAGCAGCTTATCCAGGAAGGCCTCGGCGGCGTTCCCGGAAAGATCCAGTCCTCCCCCGCGAAGCACCTCGCCACCCTCTGCAACCAGATGGTCAACTTCCTCGGCATCATGCAGAACGAGTGGGCCGGCGCCCAGGCATTCTCCTCCTTCGACACATATCTGGCGCCTTTCGTCAAGGCGGACAACCTGAACTACGATCAGGTCAAGAAGGCTCTCGAGAGCTTCGTGTACGGCGTCAACACCCCTTCCCGCTGGGGCACGCAGGCTCCCTTCTCCAACATCACGCTGGACTGGACGGTTCCCAACGACCTCGCCGAACTGCCCTGCATAGTCGGCGGCAAGGAGATGGACTTCTGCTACAAGGACTGCAAGGCCGAGATGGACATGATAAACAAGGCGTTTATCGAGATCATGATCGAAGGCGACGCGGCCGGACGCGGATTCCAGTATCCTATCCCCACCTACAGCATTACCAGCAACTTTGACTGGAGCGAGACCGAGAACAACAAGCTGCTGTTCGAGATGACCGCGAAGTACGGAACACCCTACTTCTCCAACTACATCAACTCCGACATGGAGCCCAGCGACGTCAGGTCCATGTGCTGCAGACTGCGCCTCGACCTGCGCGAGCTGAGGAAGAAATCCGGAGGATTCTTCGGAAGTGGCGAGTCCACGGGAAGCATCGGTGTCGTCACCATCAACATGCCCCGAATCGCTTATCTCTCCGAGAACGAAGAGGAGTTCTTCAAGAGACTCGACCGCATGATGGACATCTCCGCGAGGAGCCTCAAGCTCAAGAGAGAGACCATCACGAAGCTTCTGGAAGCGGGACTGTATCCCTACACGAAGCGCTATCTCGGGACATTCGAGAACCACTTCTCCACCATCGGACTCGTAGGCATGAACGAAGCCGGACTCAACGCCAAGTGGATCCGCAAGGACATGACCCACACCGAGTGCCAGGAGTTCACCAAGCGCGTGCTCAACCACATGCGCGAGAGGCTCTCGGACTATCAGGAGATGTACGGCGACCTGTACAACCTCGAGGCGACCCCCGCGGAATCCACCGCATACCGCCTCGCGAAGCACGACAAGGAGCGCTTCCCGGACATCATCACGGCCAACGAAGGCGCGACGCCCTACTACACCAACTCCAGCCACCTGCCGGTGGGATTCACCGACGACGTGTTCGCAGCCCTCGACATCCAGGACGAGCTGCAGACCCTCTACACCTCAGGCACCGTGTTCCACGCGTTCCTGGGAGAGAGGCTGCCGGACTGGAGGAGCGCGGCTGCCCTGGTCAGAAAGATAGCGGAGAACTACAAGCTCCCGTACTACACCATGTCCCCGACCTACAGCGTATGCCAGAATCACGGCTACATCACAGGAGAGGTGCATGAGTGCCCGGACTGCCACAGCGAGACGGAGGTATACTCCAGGATCACCGGCTACTACCGCCCGGTCAAGAACTGGAACGACGGAAAGACCCAGGAGTTCCAGGACAGGAAGGAGTACGTGATCGGCCATTCCCACCTGACACACGAAGGTGTCCGCGGGGAGCAGCACGTTCACGAGGACCCGCTCGCCGCTGTTGAGCAGGCTCCCGCAGATCCCGACAGGATCATCCTCTTCGAGACCCGCACCTGCCCCAACTGCAGGATGGCCAGGACCTTCCTGGACAGAGCCGGGATCCAGTACGAGGAAGTGATCGCGGACGAGAATGAAGAAGAGTGCGACAAGTTCGGAGTCCGTCAGGCTCCCACGCTGGTGATTGTCAGCGGAAAGCTCTATGACAAGATCGAGAACGTGTCCAATATCAGGAAGTACATCAACGAGGTCGCAGTAGATCGTGGCTGAAACAGTTTATGACATCCTTATAGTAGGCGCGGGCCCCGCCGGCCTCACGGCGGCGATATATGCCTGCAGGGCAGGCAAGTCCGTCCTGGTGCTGGAGAAGGAAGTGTTCGGAGGTCAGATCACACACTCTCCCAAGGTGGAGAACTATCCCGGATACCTGGAGATGAGCGGCAATGAGTTCGCAGAGCTGCTCATGATGCAGGCTCAGGACCAGGGAGCGGAGATAGATCTGGCTGAGGTCCTGGACGTCACAGTGGACGACAGCGGCATAAAGCACGTAATGACCGACATGGGCGAGTATCTGAGCAGAGCTCTCATAATCGCCTCCGGATCCAAGCACCGCGAACTGGGAGTCCCCGGCGAGCAGGACTATGTCGGGAAAGGCATATCCTACTGTGCGGTGTGCGACGGAGCATTCTACGCGGGAAAGCATGTCGCAGTCATCGGAGGAGGCAACAGCGCCCTCCAGGAAGCGGTCATGCTGGCGGAGAGATGCTCACAGGTCACGGTAGTACAGAACCTGGCGTTCCTCACCGGAGAGGAGAAACTCTCGGAGAAGCTCTTCTCCATGGACAATGTGGATTTCATCTACAGCAGCGTGGTGGAAGCGCTCGAAGGCGAGGATGAGCTCGAAAGAGTCATCCTCCACAACACCGAGACGGGGCAGAGCGTTCCTCTCGAGGTGGACGGAGTGTTCGTAGCCATCGGACAGGTCCCGGAGAACGGGCCCTTCGCGAAAGTCGCGAAGCTCGCGATGAACGGGTACTTCGATTCGGGTGAGAACTGCACCACCATGACGCCGGGAGTCTTCGTCGCCGGAGACTGCAGACAGAAGAACGTGAGACAGATCACCACAGCCACAGGAGATGCCGCAGTTGCAGCGGTCTCCGCGTGCAGGTGGCTGGATTCACAGTGAATATATAGAGACTCACGCAGGAAAGAAGCAGGCCGGTACGGTCTGCTTCTTTTGCCGTTGACTGTATAAGACTGTATAATAATCATCATGGAAGAAAAGAATTCGAATTACGCTTACATGCTGCTCTGCGCGGACGGTACATACTATTCCGGATGGACCAACGATCCGCAGCGCAGACAGAAGGCGCACAATTCCGGCAGAGGCAGCCGCTATACCAGAGCGAGGCTGCCCGTCAGGATGGTATATATGGAAGAGTTCGCGGACAGGGTCTCCGCGATGAAGCGAGAGGCGGAGCTCAAGAAGCTCAGCCATGAAGAGAAGAGAGAACTGGCACGCAGATATCTGGAGGAGCATGATGGCGGCGCGGAAAGCTGACATAGTCGTCATAGGGGGAGGACCGGCGGGATATACCGCCGCGATCTTTGCCGCAAAGAACGGCGCCGGCGTGCTGATCGCCGACAAGGCGAAAAGACCTCTTATGAAGCTGCGCATCTCCGGGAAGGGCCGCTGCAACCTCACCAACAACTGCACCGACGGGGAGTTCTTCGACAACATTTTCAGAGGCGCGAGATTCCTCAGAAGCGCGGAGAGCAGATTCGGCCCGCAGGATATCATGGAGTTCATGGAAGGACTCGGAGTGCCGCTCAAGACAGAGAGGGGCAGAAGGGTCTTTCCCGTGAGCGACCGGGCTGACGATGTGGCGCAGGCCCTCATCGATGAGGCTCAGAGATGCGGTGTAACAGTCATCAGGGAAGAGATAAAACGTATAGAGACGGCTGACGGCAGAGTGACCGCTGTCGCAACACCGTCCGGAAGGATCGGATGCCGCGCCGCGGTGCTGGCCACCGGGGGACGCTCATATCCGGCGACCGGCAGCACCGGGGACGGTTACCGCATGGCGGAGGAACTGGGTCACACGGTGAGCGCGACATATCCCGCGCTGGTATCGCTGACCTGCGCGGAAGACTGGTGCTCCGAGGCGGAGGGGCTCTCCCTCAGGAACGTCAGGCTCACCTGCAGGAAAAAGAAGAAGGTCCTTTTCAGCGAGCAGGGTGAGATGCTCTTCACATCGGAGGGGATCTCAGGCCCGCTGGTGCTGACGCTCTCCTCGGTGATCGCGGGGGAGGATCCCGCGGAACTTGAGACCTGGATAGACCTCAAACCGTCGCTGGACAGCCAGACGCTGGACAAAAGGCTGCTGCGGGACATGCAGGAGATGTCCAACAGAGCATTCAAAAACAGCCTCGGGGAGCTGCTGCCGAAGTCGCTGATCCCGGTGATCGTCAGGCTGAGCGGGATAGATCCCGACAGGAAGGTCAACGGCGTAACGGCGGCCGAGAGGAACAGACTGCTGGAACTGTTAAAGCATCTTCCGCTGACCATTACGGGGACCGGAGGGTGGAACGAAGCGATAGTCACCGCCGGAGGGATATCCACGAAGGAAGTGGATCCCAGGACCATGGGATCGAAACTGGTCAGAGGGCTGTATCTCGCGGGAGAGATACTGGACGCCGACGGAGCCACGGGGGGATACAACCTTACCATAGCATTCTCGACAGGACACGCCGCGGGCATCGCGGCTGCTGAATATCTTAAGGAGGAAGATCCCGGGACGGAGAAGTCCGGGGACGGGAAGGAAAAGACCATGCACGCGATAGCGATAGACGGACCTGCCGGGGCAGGGAAGAGCACGGTGGCAAAGGCCGCGGCAAAGGAGCTCGGATTCATCTATGTCGATACGGGGGCCCTCTACAGGGCGATAGGCCTCTCCGCGCTGAGGAACGGAGTCGACATAAACGACAGGGAAGGCGTGAGCAGGCTGCTCACATCCACGGAAGTGGACCTCAGGTATGTGGAGGGGGAACAGAGAGTGTTCCTCAACGGTGAGGACGTGAGCGGCGAGATAAGGACCGAGGAGGTCTCCATGGCTGCCTCCGCAGTCTCCGCGCAGCCCGAGGTCAGGGCTTTCCTGCTGGATCTGCAGAGAGATCTCGCAAGGAAGAACAATGTGGTCATGGACGGACGCGATATCGGCACGGTGGTGCTGCCTGACGCTAAGTGCAAGATATTCCTCACGGCTTCCCCCGAAGTGAGAGCCATGAGAAGGTACAAGGAACTCCTGGAGAAGGGACAGGATGCCGACTATGAAGCGGTCCTGGAGGATCTCAAGACCAGGGACTACAACGACACCCACCGCGAGATCGCCCCGCTGAAGCTGGCCGACGACGGTGTGGAAGTGGACACCAGCGGGCTCGACCTCGAGGGATCGATCAGAGCGGTCATCGATACGGCAAAGGAGAGACTGGGGATCTGAATGGCTGAGATAAGACTTGCCGAGACCGCCGGATTCTGCTTCGGAGTGGACCGGGCGGTAAAGATGTGCGAGAAATATCTGGATGAGGGACGCAGAGTGTGCACGCTGGGCCCCATCATTCACAACGACCGCGTGGTATCGGAGCTCGCAGCCAGGGGATGCACGGCAGTGGAGTCCCCGGAGGAAGTACCGGAAGGCGCGGTGCTGGTGATAAGGAGCCACGGGGTCGGAGCCGCCGTGCTGGCCAGATGCAGCGAACTGGGCATAGAGGTGGCCGACGCCACATGTCCCTTCGTGGCGAAGACCCACAGGATAGTGTCCGAGTCCGGGAAAGAGGGGAAGTTCGTCATCATCGCCGGTGACAGGGACCATCCGGAGGTGGAGGGGATAACCGGACACTGCACCGGGAGATATGCCGTGATCGGCTCGGAAGAGGAGCTGGAGCAGGCGATGGAGCAGGCCGGAGAGGGCACGGAGACAGTCATGGTGGCGCAGACCACCTTCAGCCTTGAAAAGTACCTTAAAATGGCTGAAAAAACGAAAAAAAACTATACAAGTTTGACTGTTCTTGATACAATATGTAATGCGACACATAGCAGGCAGGAGGAGGCAGCGAAGCTGGCTTCCGAAAGCGACCTGTGCGTCGTAATTGGGGGACATAACAGCTCCAATACGCAGAAACTCAAAGAGGTCTGCGAACAGTATGCACCTACGGTTCGTGTTGAGAACGCAAATGAGATCACGCGTGATATGTTGCTGGGCAAAGAAAGGATCGGCGTAACAGCCGGTGCATCCGCGCCGTACCCTCTTATCAAGGAGGTGCTCGCAAAGATGAGCGAAATCACAAACAACGAATTTAACTTTGAAACTGAACTGGAGGAGTCGCTGAAGCCGGTGCATCGCGGGCAGAGGGTTGAAGGAACTGTCATTGAGATCAGACCTACCGAAGTCGTTGTCGATATCGGCCGCAAACACACAGGATTTGTACCTTCCGACGAAGTCACAGAGGACGCTTCCGCTGAAGTCGAGGACGTTCTCAAAGTCGGTGAAAGATATACGTTTCTCGTAACAAAGGTTCAGGACCTTGAAGGTGTCGTCACACTTTCCCGCAAGAGAGTAGAGAACGAGACGGGAATGAAGGAAGTTCTCGCAGCGTTCGAAAGCGGTGAGACACTTGACGCCTACATCACAGAGGTAGTCAGCAAGGGTCTGGTCGCGAACTACAAGGGCGCCAGAGTATTCATCCCCGGCAGCCAGGCGACACTGCGCCGCGGAGAGCCGTTCGATCAGCTTCTCCACACGCATCAGAACATCCGCATCATAGAGGCTGACAAAGACCGCCGCCGCGTGATCGGATCCATCCGCTCCGTTCTCGAAGAAGAGAACAGCAAGAAGAAGGAAGAGTTCTTCCAGACAGTCGAAGTCGGAAAAGTCTATCAGGGCAAAGTCAAGTCCCTGACGAACTACGGTGCATTCATCGACCTCGGCGGAGTGGACGGAATGGTCCACGTTTCCGAGATGAGCTGGAAGCGCATCCATAATCCCTCCGAAGTATTCACAGTCGGCGACGATGTTGAAGTCTTCGTAAAGGATTTCGACGTGGAGAAAGGAAGGATCTCCCTCGGCTACCGCCGCGAGGAGGACAACCCCTGGAACCTCATCCACACATATGAGATCGGCTCAGAGTTCACGGCTCCCGTCGTCTCCATCACCAAGTTCGGCGTATTCGTGAGGATACTCCCCGAACTCGACGGACTGGTACACCTCTCCGAGATGTCCGTTGATCATGTCGATGATCCCGGCAAGCTCGTCAAGGTCGGCGACGAAGTCAAGGTCCGCCTCATCGGAATAGATGACGAGCGCAAGCGCATCTCCCTGTCGATGCTCGCAGAGGGCGAGAAGGAAGCTGCCCGCGAGGCCGCCAGGGCAGCCAAGGCAGCCCAGCAGGCGGAAGAGCAGGAAGCCCAGCCGGAAGTTGCGGAAGAACCTGAGGCAGCAGAGGAACCCGCGCCAGCGGAGGAGCCCGCAGCCGTCGAGACACCCGCACCGGCAGAAGAGCCCGCAGCCGAGGAGCCCGCAGCGGAAGAACCTGCTGAGGAACCTGCAGCGGAAGAGCCGGCGGAAGAATAAGAAAGCATTACCATCGATGACCGGTGCAGATATACTGCATCGGTCATTTTTAGAAGAGAGCCCGATCGGGAGGAACTGTAATGGCAGAGAGAACAAGATTCGGAAAGACTTCCGGAGGAGAAGAGATCGACGCGCTGCGCATCTTCGACACCAGGGGAAACAGCGCGGTCATAATCGAATACGGAGCATCGGTCCAGAGCATCATCATCGGCGGGCCGAACGGCCCGGTGGACGTCGTGCTGGGATACGATACCGTGGAGGCCTATGAGAATGGGACGAGCTATATGGGGGCGACCCTCGGAAGGGTCACGAACAGGATAGGAAACGCGTCTTTCTCGGTGGACGGCACCGAATACAGAGTGACTGCAAACGAGAACGGCAACTGCCTGCACAGCGGGAACCGGGGGACGCATTTCGTGAAATGGGAAGGCTCACTGGAAGGAGAGACCGCGGTGTTCCGCTATCACTCGCCGGATGGAGAGGAAGGATTCCCCGGCAACATGGATACAGAAGTCAGGTTCTGGCTGGACAACGCCGCTCTGCATGTCCGGTACACGGCGTGTGTGGACAGACCCTGCCCGGTCAACATAACCAACCACACCTATTTCAATCTCGCCGGAAAGGGAACGATCCTGGAGCATGAGCTCCGGCTGGATGCGGACAGGATCCTGGAGGCGGGCCCCGGAAGCATTCCGACGGGTAAATATCTGGACGTCACGGGAACGCCCTTCGATTTCAGAACAGCCAAACCGATAGGAAGAGACATCTCGGCCGACGATCCCCAGCTCATCGCCGCCGGCGGATATGATCATAACTTCTGCCTGAACGGAAACGGATTCAGGCAGGCGGGGTCGCTGGAATGCCGGGAGAGCGGGCTTGGCATGAGGTTCATCACCGACATGCCGGGAGCGCAGATCTACACCGGGAACTACATCCCGGAGGAGAAAGGCAAGGACGGCGCCGTATACGGAAAGAACACGGGCATCGCGGTGGAGACGCAGTTCTATCCCGATTCCCCGAACAAGCCGGAATTCGGCGACATCACCCTGAGACCCGGAGAGATGTTCAGCAGCGAGACGGTCTTTGCTTTCTACAGATTGTAATCACAGACATGCAGAACAGCAGTATAGTTATACAGAGAGTTAACGGAAGGTCCTACGAGATAACCGTTACCCGCAAGAACGTAAAAAGAATGACGCTGCGCATAGACAGGCAGGGGAAGCCCTGCCTGTCCGTGCCGCTGAACGCCGCACGAGGGGAGATAGAGGATTTTCTGCGGTCCTGCAGCGGATGGCTGGCGAAGAACGCCGGACAGAGATCTTTCTTCTCGCTGCCGGACGCTCTCAGAGAGGGCGATGAGGTCATGATCCTGGGGGAGAACAGAAGGATATCGCTGGTCAGCGGCTACAAAGCATCGCTGTCTTTCCGGGAGGGAAGGCCGGTGCTTGCTATGAGAGACCCCGGTGATCCGGTAAAGGCAGCTTCGGCATATGAGAAAGCTCTGAGGGATCTCGCGCTGGACGTTTTCAGAAGAAGGCTCGCTGTCTATGCCGACGTGATACCGAGGCGTTTCGGAACGCCTGAGGTAAGGGTCAGGAAGATGACCTCCAGGTGGGGGAGCGCCAATCAGAAGACCGGCGAGATACATCTGAGCCTTTATCTGATCAAGGCCCCGCTGGAGTGCATCGACTCGGTGGTGCTGCACGAAGCAGTGCATTTCACGCACATGGACCACGGAGACGGATTCTATTATATGCTCCTGGGCAGGATGCCGGATTACAGACAGAGGAGCAGAAAGCTGAGAGAATATGCCAGACACTGACAGAAACAGAACAGAGCCCGAAAGCAGAAAAGAAGAGCTTCTCGCGATGATCAGAGGAAGCTGTCCTCAGTCTGCCGCGGAGGAGATCATATCGGGACTGTCATCCGAAAGGAGCAGTTCCTTCCGCATAAACAGGCTTAAGACCGACGTGCAGACCGCGGCCGGAAGGCTCGCGGAGATCGGTGTCGCATATGAGAAGAGAGACTGGTTCGGAGACGCTTTCGTGATAGATCCCCGTGATGAGGATAAGGTCAGGGAAGATCTACTGTATGAGCGTGGAGAGATCTACATGCAGAATCTCTCCGCGATGATCCCGCCGCTGATGACGCAGATCTCAGAAGGGCAGGATGTGCTGGATATGTGCGCCGCGCCCGGCGGCAAGACCACCCAGATAGTCTCGCTGAGCGGAGGCAAGGCGAACATCACTGCCTGCGAGAAGGACAGGATCAGGGCGGAGAGGCTCAGGTACAACCTCGCAAAGCAGGGCTGCACCGGAGTCAGCGTGCTGCAGACCGATGCGAGGAAACTGGACAGCTTTCTCAGATTCGACGCGGTATTCCTTGACGCGCCATGCTCCGGCAGCGGCACGGTGCTGCTGGATCAGCCCGACACCTATAAGGCGTTCTCCGCGAAGCTGGTGCACAATTCCGCGAAACTGCAGCTTCAGCTGCTGCGGAAAGGCCTGTCCCTGCTCAAAAAGGGAGGCGTGCTGGTATACTCTACCTGTTCTGTGCTGCCGGAGGAGAACGAGGAGGTGGTCATGGAGGCACTCAGAAACGGAGGAGCGGAACCGGTGAGCCCGCCTGAGATATTAAGACAGATCCCGTCCGTCAGCAGCCGGATACCGGAAGCGCTGCTGGTATGTCCCGGGAAGGATCATGAGGGATTCTTCTCGGTGATGTTACGCAAAAAGTGACGCGGACACCACAGGAGCCCTGCCGGGTGTAGAAACATCCCGTCAAACGAGTATAATTAACAGTGACCCGCCGGTCCCCGCAATACCGGTGAAAAAACTATAAAGGAAACGGAACAATGGCTAAAGAAGAGAAGACGGCTTCCGTGAGGGCGCCCTGGAAGAAGAATCTGGGGAACGTCCCGTTCCATCTGGAATATCCGCAGTGCACTCTCTTTGAGGCGGTGAAGGCATCCGCCGACAAGCATCCCGACAGCGACGCGTTCATCTTCATGGGGAAGCATACCAGTTACAGGAAGATGATCAGGGAGATCGAGAGATGCGCCAAGGCTCTCAGGACCATCGGCGTCAGAGAGGGCGATCATGTCACGATAGCTCTCCCGAACTGCCCGCAGGGCATCTATATGTTCTACGCCGTCAACCTGGTAGGCGCGGTGGCGAACATGATACATCCGCTCTCAGCGGAGAAGGAGATAGAGTTCTACCTCAACTTCTCCAACAGCGTGACAGTCGTCACTCTGGACCAGTTCTACAACAAGTTCGAGTCCATAAGAAAGAACACGCCCAGCGTGGTCAATATCATAATCGCATCCATCAAGGACGAGCTGTCGGTACCGCTCATGGCGGGATACATGCTCACCGAGGGCAGGAAGATAAAGAAGATCCCGGATGACGCTCCCGTCATCCGCTGGAACGAGTTCATGAGGCTCAGCAAGGTCTGCTTCTACAACTATGCGGTCAAGAGAAAAGCGGACGATCCCGCGGCTATCCTCTATTCCGGGGGCACAACAGGCACCACCAAGGGCATAGTGCTCACCAACTACAACTTCAACGCGCTGGGATACCAGGTCATGGCCACCAACCCGATATACAGGGAAGGCGACAGGATGCTGGCGGCGATGCCCATATTCCACGGCTTCGGGCTGGGGGTGTGCATACACACTATGCTGGAAGGCGGCGGATGCTGCGTGCTGGTGCCGAGATTCACGGCCAAGTCCTACGCCAAGGACATCGTCAAGTACAAATGCAACTTCATCGCGGGAGTGCCCACCCTCTACGAGGCGCTGCTCAGACTGGACAATCTTG
>JAFYZG010000137.1 GCA_017548825.1 Oscillospiraceae bacterium | reverse complement strand
GTCCTACCCCGGAAGTCAGCAAGGTCCTCGTCGGCGAGATGCTGAACATCCTCGGGATCTCTCCCGACGGGATCGAGAAACTGGAAGAAGTCGAATACCATGACCTGGTCAAGGCTTACAACACAGCCGTACCGAGGCTGCGCGCTCAGGGGCTGCAGCCCGATGGATGGGCGCCGCTGGCGAACGGTTACTATCAGGGCTATGCACGTCTTGACGGATTCTATGAGCATGCGCTCAAAGTCCCGACCATGATCGGCACCTGCTTCTCGGAGTTCGAGAAGCATCCGATGCAGCCAGTCAAATATCAGCTCAGCGAGGACAGGATCGTATCACTGATCCGCGAACGCTATCACGACAACGCCGACAGGATGATTGATCTGTTCAGAAAGGCTTATCCTGAGAAGAATCTGCTGGATCTCCTTGTGCTGGACGCAGAGGTCCGCTACGGCTCACTCGACCATATCCTCAAGAGGTCCGCATTCGAAGGAAGCGCGCCTGTCTACTCATATGTGTTCGCACAGGAGTTCAGGAACTACGACAACGGACTGACAGCCTTCCACTGCGCGGAGCTCCCGTACGCTTTCCACACCACGTCCCGCGTCATGGTATGCCAGCAGGACGGCGTCGAAAAGCTGGAAGACGAGATGGCCGGTGCATGGGCCGCGTTTGCCCATACCGGAGATCCGAACCACGAAGGTCTCGCCGAATGGCCTGCCTTCACTAAGGACAACCACGCGACGATGGTCTTCTGTGAGGACAGCCGCGCGCGCATCGACTTCGACACGGAACTCATCAACACGAAAAATGCATGCGATCCTTCTTTCGAAGAGAAGATGGCTATGCTGTTCCGCGTCTCGGAAAAGAAATGATGATCCTGCTATAGACCGGAAAGCCCCCGACCTGAAGAATCGGGGGCTTTCCTTTATCAGACAGATGTTTAAGAAAACAAAACAGGTTCACACGGACAGGATCACACCGATGAGGATACAGACCTGTGTGCCTGCGTTCAGTATCTCCTCTATCCAGTTGTCCTTTGCGGAATCCGCATCGAATCCGGTCTTGAAATATATGATGAACGCTGCAAAGAATGCGATTCCAAGCAGGAAGAAGACGCAGGCAGGCGGCGTTGATACAGCATTCCATATGCCAGGTATGTTTATCTTTGACCTGTTTGCGATAAGTCCCGCTATCATCAGTATCCATCCCAGACTCATGCCTACCGGCATCGCTTTCTTCAGGATGGGAACCTCTTTCTTAGCGGCAGCAAGCAGCAGTTTGTAGATGACCATACAGGTCCCCGCAACAAGAGATATCACCGCTCCTGCAAGGAACAGTCTGCTTTGAAGCGGTCTTGCCAGGAGCGCCATATCAATACCGAAAGCCACTACCGGAACAGCATCCATCAGAGCCAGTCCGAGGGTGAATCCCTGTTTGTCCGTGCGTTTGCTCATTGATCGTTTCTCCTTTTTTGAGAAATACAGCAGATAGCATAGCTGGGCACTCCGAAAGTGCCCAGCTGAGATCATATGGTTTCGCTTGTCATTCTGCGTAACATATCATTTGATGCCGTTCTGTATCTTGCAGGCTCTGATGACGTTCTTGCAGAGCATAGCCGAAGTGATGCCTCCTACTCCGGGTACCGGTGTTTTCCAGGATGCTTTTTCTTCAACATCTGCAGAAGAACTGCCGAGCGTGATGGTCTTCTGCTTGCCGGTCTTCTCGTTGATTATCGGATTGCCGTCAGCGTCGAATGCTTTTTCGCGGATCACTGCCGCGTCGATCACTATGGCGCCCTCCGAGATCATATCCGCTGTGAGAGTGTCCTTGAACGGTGTGGCTACCACTACGACATCCGCGCGTTTGATATAGTCGTTCTTGACCTCTGCATGGGTAAGATGGTGGACTATAGAGACCGTTGCGTAACGGTTCGTGAGCAGCATGGACAGAGGTTTTCCGATGACATTGGAGTTGTTAATGACGCAGACGTCCAGGCCGCAGCAGACATCGTCTTCCTGTCCGGGTCTGGCAAGCTCGAGCGGAGCGTATTTTTTGCGGGTCTCGGCTTTGATCTCGTCCGCATAATAGTCTATCACCGCCATGATAGCTTCCGGTGTGCAGGGATTCAGTCCGGTGGGATCACTGATCACAAGCTTTCCCATGTTCGCTGGGGTGACTGCATCGACATCCTTGAGGACATCTATGTTTCCGCCGATAGCCTCGTTCTCATCGATATTGTCGAGAGGTCTGAAGGCAAGGATCCCATGGATAGAGGGATCCGCGTTTATCTCTCTAAACTTCTTAATGTAATCCTCCTGAGAGATGTCAGCCGGCAGAGCGAAGACTTCGACTTCTATCCCGGCCTCGTTCATGGTCTTTGTAGCGCCTTTTTCATAGGAGAGGTCCGGTCCTTTTTCTCCGACACGCACGATACCGAGCTTCGGAGTGATGCCCATGGCCTTAAGAGCTTCTGCTTCAGCCTTGCATTCGTCTTTGACCGCCTGTGCTACAACTTTGCAATCCAGTACCTTCGCGCTCATTTTGGTCCTCCGTGTTTATTGTAATATGTGACTCGTATCACGACGATCAGTTATCTGATATCTATTTTAACATACTATTCCGTTCAACTGTCGGTTTTTTGATGATCTTTGGGATCTGATCGGGTATCCCGAAAAAGAAAAGCCGTCTTTCATGGGAAAGACGGCTTCATCAGTTATCGTTACATCAGTTCTGCAATATTGGTCATTTCCAGCACAGGATGACCGTTCTCAGCCAGGAAGTTGAGGAGCGCTTCCAGATCATCGGTGCAGACCGTCTCGTCCGCTATCATATCCGTGAAGTTGTCCACTCCGTAAAGGTCTTTGGCTGTAGCGTCAAGCTTATCCCTTACCTGATCCTTCAGTGCTTTGGGCATCCATACGATACGTCCGATACCTCCCTCCGCTCTCAGGAACTTATGGGATGCGATATAGTGCTTTCCGTGTCCCATATATCCGGGCGTCTGTACGCCGCCGCCTGTGAAGGAAGCCATCTCGGAGAATGTCATTCCCGCAGGGGTCATACCTGTATGTTCGCGGGTGGTGATGACGACTCCGCCGCTCATGGGTTCAACACCGCAGATGCACTCGAAGCATCCGCAGGACGTCATGGGATCGGTGAGCAGCGAATAAAGGGTGACGTGCTCCAACGCGCCGTGGCTCAGCTGGCTTACCGCCTCGTCCACGTCTTCATAACGCCCGATGACCTCGTCGAGGCAGCGCTCTTTCGTGACTACGCTGCAGGGTCCGTTTGGATCAAGTTCATATGTAGCTTTGGCATCGAGCCAGGACACCGCTCCGCAGAGGCCCAGGCGTTCCGGGGTGACCACGCAGACGTGGCTGGGAGAGAAGGACTGACACATGATGCAGCTGTAGAAGACCGGCACCGATTCGTCTGTAAGGGATTTCAGACGGGCGTCTCGTGCGTCGAAGATCACGTTTGCCTTCTGTCTCAGTTCCTTATTCATTTCAGGATCCACGATGATCTTCACCTGGCATTTGTCGACGACTGTGTCAAACTCGCTCTTGACCTTGGCATAGAGCACTTCACCCAGGTGCCTGAGACGGAACCCGGCTTCATAGTCCGCCTTGGATATGCGGATACGGATCATGTCTCTCTGACCGGTGTGCATGACGCCTTCGATGCAGTTCAGGAACTGGTGGATCTTTCTCTCAATGACCGATTCGAAGTCGGTCTGCATGTTCTTGCCGGCTACCTCAACGGTGTAGGAGGCGGAGATCCTGGAACCGACGGGGATATCATCCAGATCAGGACCGATCAGTTCGATCCTGTGATCTTCGATCTCAGAAGCTTCTGTCGTGTGGACCAGCTCGAAGCAGTCTACGCGGGAACCGTCTATCTCCACCTGCATGTCTCCGCGGCGGATGATCTCTCCTTCGAAAGCGTTGGAGAACGCGACCGGGATATCGATGTTGGTGACTTTGATCTTTATGTCTCTGGCTTCGAGAGATGTCTCGATCCAGTCCTTCGTATTCTCGTTGATGATCAGGGACTTGGGTATGGCCCACATGTCATCGGTGTCGTTAGTGATGACCGGGAAGCCAAGTTTGATGGCGCCGGCTCCGCAGGCGACTACGATGTCGGCGACGGGTTTGTACGCGTTTACGAAGGCGTTGATGCGCTCAAATGTGTATTTGTGGAAAGCGTCGCAGTCTCCGGGCTCCACGGCGCCGAAGATCATTGCCGCGCGGACAACGAGAGAGATGATGTGTCCGACGCCCCAGATCTCGGGTCCGACGGGGACCAGGCGTACGCCGTAGTTCATCGTGACGCCCGCGCTTTCGAGCTGGTCGATGATGCCGCCCAGCAGGAATACGAAGATACCTTTTCCCTGGTAGCCCTTCACTGTCTCGACAGCTTCCTCCACAGAGGGAGCGGAACCGATAATGACCACGAACCCGGGGATCTCCCCTGTAACAAGCGGTACGCCCAGAGTTCTGACCTCTGAGTCGCTGAAATGCCCGTGATATTTTGTGCCCTCATATGGGGCGGGGTCACGTGCATATTTGCAAGCTTCTATGATCTCCGCGGCGATGGCGGTGCCAACGCCCGACTGGAAGATGGAATGGGTCCTTGGCTCGCGAAGCATCATTCCCTTCACGCCTTCCAGCGCTCTCTTCACGTCGGCCAGCGTATCCACCTTGATACCGAGGTAAGCGTTGATACAAGCAAGGGAATAACCCGTGTCGGGCATCGACATCGGGGCGGACTCACCCAGCTCCGCGATGACAGAATCCAGTTCCTGCTGTGCCTTGGCTACCATCTCATCCGAGCCGCGGAACACTCTCTCAAACAATCCCATATTTCAAAGGTCCTTTCAAGTTATGATCTGCTGTCGATCTTTTCTTTTATCTGCCTGATCTCTTCCAGAGTTCGGGCGCTGCAGTCATAGGGCGACAGGCCGTTCCTGTCCGCATCTATGACATCCTCGTCATAATGGATGAAGCCCAGAAGGGCATCCTCCGGTATCCTGGAGCGGATAAACTCCTCATCCGAATCGCTCCGGATCTTGTTCGCCACCACCGATACCCTGTATATGCCAAGATCTGACGCCAGCTGCACCACCTTCTCATAGGTCTGGATGCTTCTGGCTCCCGGTTCCACCACCACGATGAACTGATCCATCATGGAGGCAGTCCCTCTTCCCAGATGTTCAAGTCCCGCTTCCATGTCCATTATCACAACGTCGTCCTTCCGGAAGACTAGGGCGGACAGGATGCTCTTGATCATCACATGTTCGGGGCAGACACAGCCGCTGCCGCCTGTCTCAACGGTCCCCATGACCAGCAGCTTAACGCCGTTGACGTCTCTGGAATACCGGTCCGGGATATCTGAGACCTGAGGGTTGATCTTGAAGAAATTATTCAGTTCGTTGGCGCCGGTCCTCTCTTCCACCAGCTTCCTCATCTTTGAGATTGGAACGATGGAATTGACCTCCTCTTCGCTCATTCCCAGAGCAAGCCCTAGGTTGGCGTCGGGGTCCACATCCGCAGCTAGGACAGTACGTCCTTCATCCGCGTACAGGCGTGCCAGCGTTGATGCAAGGGTAGTCTTCCCTACTCCGCCTTTACCTGTTACGGCAAGTTTCATAGTTCAACCTCGCGTCAGATGCAGAGCGCAGCGCGTTTGTCCTCGATGCGCTGGATCATCATGTCGCCCATCTTCTCGATATCGGTCTCGACCGTGAAGCACGCCTCGACCCAGTCCTTAACACCCTGCTCGCCCTGGAGAAGTTCAGTGACTTCGGAACTGCCCTTGGTGTACGGATCGACGCCCAGGAAGGTGTCGATACCGGTGGAGATGACATAGTTGCCGATGGATACCGCCTTCTCGCTCATCCACTCGGGGGCGCAGCCCACGACCGGTACCTGCGAGATGTTCACTCCCCAGTCCTTGGACAGATCGGATGCCAGTACCATCATGCGGGAGATGTCGACGCAGGAGCCCATGTGCAGGATGGGAGGGATACCGACCAGTTCGCAGACCCTCTTCAGTCCTTCGCCGCAGAGCTCTTTTGCCTCGAGGCTCATCAGGCCGGCTTTGGCCGCAGCCTGTGCGGAGCAGCCGGAAACGATAACGATGATGTCGTTGGCTATAAGCTTCTTCATCAGCTGTATGTGGGCCGTGTCGGGACGGACCTTGGGGTTGTTGCAGCCGACCATGGCCACAGCACCGCGGATAACACCGGCCTTTACCACATCGCGCAGAGGCTTAAGGGTGCCGAGCTCGTCCACGTGGCTGTTGGTCACGCCGTCCAGGCACTTCTTGATAGCCTCGACCGAGTAGCCTACGCGGGCCTCAGTCTTAAGATCGGGAATATTGAGCAGATCCCAGTCGCGGTTCTTATAGTTCTCTACCGCCATCTTCACGATAGCTTTTCCGTTTGCCGCGGCAGTAGCCTCATGGAACTCGATGAATTCGGAGTCAGGCATCCTGGCGATGGGAGAAGTGGTTATGAATTTTGTATGGAAGCACTTGGAAAGAGGTCCAAGCGCCGGGAAGATGCACTGCACGTCCACGACGACGGCTTCACAGGCTCCGGTGAGGACTATGTTCTCCTGAGCGAGGAAGTTTCCCGCCATGGGTATGCCCTGGCGCATTGCCACCTCGTTGCCGGTGCAGCAAACGCCGACAACATTGATGCCCTTGGCGCCGTAGCTCTTGGCAAGAGCGATCATCTCGGGATCGTTGGCGTAGAATACGACCATCTCGGATACGGACGGATCGTGTCCGTGGACAACGATGTTGACCATATCCCTCTCCATGACGCCGATGTTTGCCGTGGTATCGAGAGGCTTGGGGGTCCCGAACATTACATCCGAGAACTCCGTGCCCATCATGGAGCCGCCCCAGCCGTCGCAGAGACCGGTGCGCAGAGACTGCCTGATAAGAGCTTCAGCCAGTGAGGAGTTGCCCATATGCGTCATATGCATGGAGGTCGCGATCTCCCTGTCTATGGCTCTCGGCATGATCTCAGCTTTCTCCCAGAGCTCCCTTGTATGTTCCGGAGCTCTCTGGGCGAACAGCTGCTCGCCGAAAGGTTTGCCGTACTCCAGCAGTCCTTTGTATGCCATTTCGTGGGCAAGATCATATATATCCTTGCCTTCGGACTCCACGCCCCATTCGTCAGCGATCCTTTTGAGCTTGTCAGGGTCTTTGATCTGGTAAGCTCCGCCTTCTTTGGTCTCGTAGAGGGTATGCATGATCTGTCTGCCGTGGTCCGAGTGAGCAGCAGCTCCGCCCGCGGTAAAACGGACGTAGTTCCTTCCCACTATACCGTGGACATCGCATCCGCAGATGCCGCGGGGGGATTTGGGAGTGATCCTGCAGGGTCCCATAGAACAGATGCGGCAGCATGTTCCTGATTCACCGAACTCGCACTGCGGGCTCTGGTTCTTCACACGCTGCTGCCAGGAATCGGCGCCGACTTTCCTGCCGTTCTCCAGCAGGCTCTCAGTCGCCTGTTCCATCCGCTCGATAGAGATGAAACGGTCGTAATCCATCAGATATCTCCTTGAAAGAATTAAATTATCAGAATTAAGATCCGCGCTGTTTCAGCGCAAAAAAATCAGGACTCTACGATCTCAAGTATCTCCATGGGGCACGCTTTTGCGCAGATGCCGCATGCGATACATTTGGAAGCTGTCTCGGAATCTTCCGGTTTAAGGCACACGCCCATGGGGCACACCTCTTTGCAGATACCGCAGCCGATACACAGTTTCTTATCGATCATATAGACGCCCTTCGCGTTCTGGGAGATGGCGCCCTGGGGACATGACCTGGCGCATTTCCCGCACTGTATGCAGACCATAGGCTTCGGCTTGCCGTCCTTCTCGATGATCTTGATACAGCTCTTGTCCTGGTGGAACTCCTTGTAGAAAGCTTTGGAACAGGCCACGACGCAGCTTAGGCACGCCATGCATTCCGATCCTTTTTTTACAGTCAGTTTTTTCAATACTCCACCGCCTTGAATGTATGATAGTCAAACAGAAAAATTATATCACTTTCGATCATTTTTGGACAACAGTAATATTTTGGTTTTTTCAGTAAAATTGTTTCTGACCTGCAACCGCCTGTTATCCAAATACACCTATCTTCAGGTCTTGAGCAACAGACAGGAGATGGGCATCCAAGCCGCTCAATTCTCAGGTTTTCCGCCACGGGGCATGAACTTCTTTCTCAACATCTCATTTGCTGACTCGATCTCGTCCGGGGTAAGCCCTGCACCGGC
>JAFYZG010000136.1 GCA_017548825.1 Oscillospiraceae bacterium | reverse complement strand
GGACTCGATGTCCCGATGAATGACCTCTACAACGTGGTCTTCAGCTCCTCGCTCGAAGGAGAGAAGGATGCGGGCGGTCTGTTCTTCTTCAACTATTTCTCCGGCGAGCCCGTGGTAGGCGCCGACAAAGGCGTCCCGGCGCTGTTCAGGAGAGTGGATTCCGATTTCAGCGTGGCGAATGTCTGCAGATCTCTCATCTACGCCTCATTCTCGACTCTCTGCGTCGGCATGAGGATCCTCGACAAGGAAGGTGTAAAGATCGACAAGATGTTCGGACACGGCGGTCTGTTCAAGACCACGAACGCCGGCCAGAGACTCATCTCCGGCGCCCTCAACGTACCGATCTCCCTCATGAGCACTGCCGGTGAAGGCGGTCCCTGGGGAATGGCGATCCTTGCGGAGTATATGGTGCGTAAGGAGGAGGGCGAGACCCTCGACAGCTTCCTGAACGGGAAGGTGTTCGCGGCGTCCAGCGTAAGATCGGTCGATCCTGATCCGCAGGATGTCGAAGGATTCAAGAAGTATATCGAGAAATACGTAGAGCTGCTGCCGGCGGAGAAGCTTGCCGCAGAAGTGCTCAGCTGATAATCGGAGAACAGACAATGGGAAACAAAAAGTATTTCTGGTTCGTGGTCGGAAGCCAGTTCCTCTATGGCAATGAAGTCCTTGAGACGGTTGCCTCCAGAGCGCAGGAGATGGCAGAGAAGATGTCCAAGTCCCTCCCGTACGAACTCAGGTTCAAAGGGATCGTAAATACCTGGGACGAAGCTACACAGTATGCCAAGGAAGCGAATTTCGACGACGACTGCTGCGGCGTCATTACATGGTGTCACACATTCAGCCCGTCCAAGATGTGGATCGAAGCTTTCAGACTGCTCCAGAAACCGCTTCTCCATTTCGCCACCCAGTATAACCGCTATATCCCCGACAAAGAGATCGACATGGACTTCATGAACCTCAACCAGGCGGCTCATGGAGACAGAGAGCACGGTTTCATCATCGCAAGGATGAGACTGCAGCAGAAGATCGTCACCGGATTCTGGGAAGACCAGCCCGTGCTCGATGAGATAGGAACATGGATGCGCGCGGCGGTGGCGTATGACTTCAGCCGCAACCTCAGAGTCATGAGATTCGGAGACAACATGCGCGAAGTCGCCGTCACGGAAGGCGACAAGGTCGAGGCGCAGATCAAGTTCGGATGGCAGGTCAATACATGGCCGGTCGGCAAACTCGTGGAGCAGATCGGAAAGGTCACCGACGAAGAGGTCGATGAACTTATGAAGGTCTATACCGACACCTACGAACTGGCGACTGACGATCTCGAGACGATCCGTTATCAGGCCCGCGAAGAGATCGCGATGAAGAAGATGATGACCGCAGAAGGTGCGAACGCTTTCGTGAACACCTTCCAGGATCTCATCGGAATGAAGCAGCTCCCCGGCATCGCAAGCCAGCACCTCATGGCGCAGGGCTACGGCTACGGCGCAGAGGGAGACTGGAAACTCTCTGCTCTCGTCGCTATCGTAAAGAAGATGACAGAGGGAATGACAGGCGGCACGTCCTTCATGGAGGACTACACATATCATCTCGATCCCAAGGCTGAATATGCTCTGGGCGCCCATATGCTGGAGGTCTGCCCGACGATCGCGGCGGAGAAACCGCGCATCGAGGTCCATCCTCTCGGCATAGGCGACCGTGAGGATCCCGCCAGGCTGGTGTTCGAGGGACATGAGGGCAACGCGCTGGTCGTGACCCTCATAGACATGGGAGACCGTTTCCGCATGCTGGTCCAGGATATCCACTGCGTGAAGCCTATCTATGAGATGCCCAACCTCCCCGTCGCGAGAGTGATGTGGGAAGGCAAACCGAGCCTCAACGAAGGGCTCAAGATGTGGCTCATGGCCGGCGGCGCACACCACAGTGTGCTCTCCTATGACGCCACCCCTGAGATGCTTCAGGATCTCGCCAGGATGATGGATATCGAATTCGTCCACATCACGGCGGACTCAAAGCCTGAAGAGTTCGAGAAAGATCTGTTCTTCGCAGATCTCGCCTGGAAGCTCAAGTAACCGGGCGACCCGCATGGGACCAATCCGAAGTGCCGGTCCTTTCTGCAGGTGTTCATCTGTTCCGGGTATCCCGGAGAGAGGGCAGATGTCATCTGAAGAAGATGACGGAAGGCCGGATGACGCAAAGGCTGATGCTTATTAGGCCTTGGCGTGACCGGACGGAAAGCAGGACTGCATCAGGAATCAAATATGGTCTGCAGCGAAAGCTGCAATCCGAAAAGGATCGAAAAAGGTTCTTTCAATTCGGAAAACGGCAGGTGTATCGATCATGACACCTGCGGCTGCGTCGGATGATGCAGCCGGCGATGATCTCCGTGGTATTAATACTTCGTCCGCAGGCGCTGCGCGACCGAAGGAAGCGCAGATGCCTGCGTGACGGGATTGAGACACGGATGGTACAGCTGAACTGATTTTAGCTATTTGAAAACTGCAATCTTCCATGGATTATGATGGTTTCCGCATCGCCCGGAAGTGCCGTGGATATTTCCACAGAACTCAGGCAAGGGACCATCACGTGGGATCCAGTCTGCCAGGCCGGAAGGCCGGTGCAGATTGCCCGACAAGGAGCGTTACTGCTTTGTTGTATAACAGGCAGCAAAATGGACGGGACTTCCCGGACTCGCATGACTGATCTGATAAGTCATGATCCGGATGACCGGAGTTCCGGCTCTTAGGTCATGATGATGTCATGTCAGCTTGTCGGTCCCAGGAAGTCAATGGGCATTTTGTTGTTTGCTGGAAGGGAGACCGGTTCGACGCAGAGACCAATATGAGCCATGTTTCCGGCTTCTCTGACAACATTACCCGCAGTTTACATGCTGGATCTATTCCGCAACTGCACCGAAAGCGCTTCGCTTCGCATCACCGATGCGCGGCGGAGCAAAGATCCGGAAAAGAGCGCAAGCTTTTTCCAAAACCGGAATTCGTTCCGGAAAAGACATTTTTTAAAACGGTTCTCCGCAGAAGCGGAGCACTAAAGTAAGGAGTGTACGAAAAGTGGAAGAAAAGAAAACCTTCAAAGACATTCTCATGACGATTTGGCATTCTCGTGAGGCGTCCCTGATCATCGTTCTGATCATCCTTTCGATCATCATGACCATCGCGACACCCGCCTTCACAACGAAGGAGAACCTGATCAGCTTCATCAAGCAGTGCGCTATCGGATGCGTTGCATCAATGGGCCAGACCTTCATTGTTGCATCCGCAAACATCGACCTCTCCATCGGCGAGATCATGAACATGTCCGGTATTCTCATGGCCATGTTCATCAAGGCCTTCACAGTCGGCCCTGACAAGGTCCTCATCGGCAATACATGGTGGGGCACCATCATCTCCTGGATCCTTGCAATGATAATCGGAGCATGCCTCGGACTTCTCAACGGCGTTCTGCTCACAAAGCTGAGACTGCCCGCCTTCATTATCACACTTGGTACCCAGTATATCATCAGAGGTATCGACCAGGTCATCACCAAGGGCTATCCTGTAACAATCGATAACGATGCCATCATTCACAAGATCGGTGTCGGCGGCGTTGAAGCACTGTTTGGCACGCCTTATCTGTTCTTCTTCGTCCCGGTCGCTGCCCTTGTCGGTTGGTTCATCCTTGACAGGACCGTTCTCGGAAACCACATCAAGGCCCTCGGCGGCAACGAGACAGCTGCAAGGCTTTCCGGTCTTGATACAAGCAAGCTCAGGGTTATCACCTATGTTATCTGCGGTATCTTCGCTGGATATTCCGCAATCATGATGGTCGCCCGTCTTAACTCCGGTTCTGTTGCCGGCGCCGGCAACGTTTCCATGGACGCTGTTGCTGCTACCGTTGTCGGTGGTACAAGCATGTCAGGTGGTAACGGATCCGTCATCGGAACACTTCTCGGATGCGTTCTGATGCAGTTCATCAAGACATCAATGGTTCTTCTGCAGGTCAACATGTACTGGCAGACAGCCGTTATCGGTGTCGTTCTGATCGCAGTTTGCGGACTTGATAGTCTCACCCAGAAGATCACCCGCTAATCGGCTAATCAGTTAATCACTTGAAGAATTATTAAGAACGGAGATAAAAATGGATAATAACATGTTGCTCGAGGTAAAAGACCTGTCCAAGGCGTTCCCTGGTGTCCAGGCGCTGGATCATGTCTCTTTTGACCTCAAAGCCGGTGAGATCCATTGCCTTATCGGAGAGAACGGCGCAGGCAAGAGCACTCTGATCAAGTGCCTCGGCGGTGTTAACATCCCTGAAGAAGGAGAGATCATTATCAACGGAGAAAAGGTCGAGATCCATGACCCTCTGGAGTCCGTTGAAGAAGGAATCGGAATCATCTATCAGGAGTTCAACCTCGTTCCCAGCCTGTCCGTTGCCGAGAACATCTATCTTGCCCGCGAGGATACGACCAAAGAAGGCGGCTTTATCCTCGACCGCAAATCGATGTATGAGAAGGCAAACGCGATCCTTACTGATATCGGATTCAGGAATCCTGACTCTTCCGTCATGATGTGGACATACAGAACTTCACAGCAGCAGATGGTCGAGATCGGCAAGGCTCTGTCCCACGACTCCAAGATCATGGTCTTCGACGAGCCCACAGCTGTTCTTACAGAGAGAGAGACTCAGAACCTGTTCGATGTTATCAAGAAGCTGAGAGAGCGCGGGATCGGTATCATCTACATCTCTCACAGACTTGACGAAGTTCTTGAGCTGGCCGACAGAGTCACAGCTCTTAAGGACGGCAAGGTTACCGGAACCGTTGTCAATGAGGGCAACCTCAACAAGGACGACCTCGTCGCAATGATGATCGGCCGTAAGCTCGAAGCTTACTATCCGGAGCGTTACGACACAGTCGAGCCCGACAACGTCGTGTTCGAGGTCAAGGACCTCACAAGCGCGACCGGCGCATTCAAGAATATCAACTTCCAGCTCCGCAAGGGCGAGATCCTCGGCTTCTCCGGCCTGGTAGGCGCGGGCAGAACCGAGACAATGAAGGCCATCCTCGGCGAGTATCCGTACGTGAGCGGTGAGTTCTACCTCCACGGCGAGCAGATGACCGAGCCCAGCCCCTACAACTGGATCAACAAAGGTCTTGCGATGCTTCCTGAAGACAGAAAAGCTGAAGGCCTCGTCCTCGGCATGAGCGTCGCTCAGAACATAAGCCTGCCGAACTTTGACAAGTTCAGCAAGAACGGCATCGTAGACCTGAAGGCTCAGAAACAGTTTATCCAGGAAACGATGGATAAGTTGTCTGTTCAGCCCAAGGATCCCGACAGATTGGCAGTATTCTTCTCCGGTGGTAACCAGCAGAAGATCATTCTTGCGAAGTGGCTGGCTAAGAACCCTGACATTCTTATCCTTGACGAGCCCACCCGCGGAATCGACGTCAACGCCAAGATGGAGATCTACAAGATCATGAATGACCTGACGACTCAGGGAATCAGCATCATCATGGTATCTTCCGAAATGAACGAGCTCATGGGTCTTTGCG
>JAFYZG010000135.1 GCA_017548825.1 Oscillospiraceae bacterium | reverse complement strand
GTGGTGTGTTTCCTGC
Source organism: Oscillospiraceae bacterium (assembly GCA_017548825.1). Classification (GTDB taxonomy): domain Bacteria; phylum Bacillota; class Clostridia; order Oscillospirales; family Ruminococcaceae; genus RUG11783. Next base: position 6,014 of record JAFYZG010000135.1, on the reverse strand, counting down.
TGGACGGAACGGACGGACGCGAACTTGCCACATCCAGTTCGCTGAACCCTCAGACAGCCTTCGGCGCGGATGTTATTTCACGCATCAGGGCAGCCATGTCCGGACAACTGGAGCAGGAGCGGGATCTTATCCGGCAGGAACTTACCAGACTGATAACCGATGTGTGCGCAAAAACAGGCACCGACCCTGCTAGCATAGGTGTGGTCTCCGTAGTTGGAAATCCCGCCATGCAGCAGCTGTTCATGGGAATAATGCCGGACAATCTCGCCGCCATCCCGTTTGCTCCGGTCCTGACCGAGATGAAGACGGTGCCCTGCCGCGATATCCTGCCGGTATGCGGCAACGCATTGCTCATCGTTGTGCCGGACATCTCCGGTTATGTCGGAGCCGACACTCTGGGATGTGTGCTCTCCACGCGCATGTACGAATCTGAAGAACTCACTCTTATGGTCGATATCGGCACCAACGGCGAGATGGTCCTGGGAAACAAAGACCGCATGATCGCCTGCTCCACTGCGGCGGGACCGGCTCTGGAAGGAGCAAACATTCGGTTTGGGATGAGAGGTACTGACGGAGCCATCGATCATGTGAAGATCTCGGACGGTGAGATACGCTGCACTGTGATAGGCGGCGGAGATGCGGTCGGGATCTGCGGATCCGGTCTTATAGACGCCGTGGCTGTCGGTCTGGATGCCAGGCTGATGAACAAGCGAGGACGCATCAGTTCGGAAGAAGAGATAGAAGGACAGCGGTTCATACCGCTGTGCGACGGCATATATCTGACACAGGACGATATCAGACAGGTGCAGCTGGCAAAAGGTGCGATCTGCGCCGGTGTCCGCCTGATGGCTGGACAGCTTGGAAAAAAAGTCACCGATATCAGCCGTGTCCTCCTGGCGGGAGCTTTCGGAAGCTTCATGGATCCTGACAGCGCCTGCACTATCGGGCTCCTTCCGGAAGAATTAAGAGGCAGGATCACGGCAGTAGGCAATGCTGCGGGAAGCGGCGCCAGACTGCTTGCCCGCGACAGGGCTGAGATACAGCTCGCACAGGGGCTTAAGGAAAAGATCGAGTTTCTGGAACTTGCCAGCCTCAAAGAGTTCTCCGGCACGTTCGCCAGATCGATGAATTTCCCCTGATACCGCTAGCAAATTACATTATTTACATGATTCATAATCTGTAAGAGGTGATCCTATGAAATTCGACAGAAAAGAAATAGACAATGCAACGACCAGGTCCTTCATGAACAGGACCATGATCGAGTTTGCCACACCCATCACTCCAAGAGAGAATCTTAAACTTGCGTTCAAGAAGCAGGAGCTCTGGATGCCCGATTCCGCGGACAAAGGCTGGTTCTGCCCCGAGATAATCCCGGACAACCCCGCAAGAGCTTTTGTCATGCAGGCAGGCCGTTATGAGGGCCCCGTCGGCGGCAACGACATGTTCGGCGTCTACTGGGAGTATGTGCCGTCTGCACACGGCTCCATTGTTCGCCCCGGTAATCCGACTCTAACGGATGTCACTAAATGGAGAGAGGTCATCAAGTTCCCGGATGTCGACAGCTGGGACTGGGAAGGCTCCGCTGAATTGAACAAGGACTGGCTGCCGGCACAGACAAGATATCAGAACGTCTGCATCCTCACCGGCTGGTTCGAGAGGCTCATCTCCTTCATGGACTTCGGTCCTGCCGCTTACGCTCTTATGAACCGCAAGACCAAGGATGACGTCAAAGCGCTCATGGACAGGATCTCAGACCTGTGGATAGATGTCGTCGATCACTGTGACAAATACTACGGTCACGCTATTGACGGATTTACGATCCATGATGACTGGGGTGCCCAGGACGGTCCGTTCTTCCATGAGAGGGTCGTCAGAGAGATGCTCGTACCCTACATGCGCAGAGTGACCGATCACATCCATGAACTGGGCTACACCTGCGACCTGCATTCCTGCGGCAATATCGACAGACTGGTGCCCTGCATCATTGAAGCCGGCTGGGACGGCTGGGACGGCATGGCCATAAATGACTACCATACCCTCTTTGCCGAGTACGGCGACAAACTCATGATGTCTGTGCCCGCCAGCGATGTCCCTGCGGACGCCGATGATGAGACTCAGAGAGAATGGGCGGCAAAGTATGTGGATGAATACGCGATAAGAGACAAGCCCGTATACATCTCCCACTATGACAGACCGGGAGTAGAATTCACAAAAGAAGTCTACAGGCTCTCAAGGATCAAATACTGCGGAGAATGACTTACATAACCATCTTCCCTGCATAATATGACCGAACGACAGATATATGCAGTGCTACCGCACCGGATCCCGGATGCGCCGGCACTGCGTTTTTGTTATAATGGCACTGCACGATCCGGAAGAAATACAGAATATTATTATCGAAAAAGAGGCATAGATTTGACACTCAAGGAAACACTGGAATTCATCGATTCTTACTCCTGCCCGTACAAGCACTACGACCTTTCCAGGGTCTATACCCTTCTCGAACTGCTGGGCAACCCTCATAAAAAACTGAAATTCATACATGTCACAGGGACGAACGGCAAAGGCAGCACCTGTGCTATGATCGCCAGCATCCTCAGAAAGGCGGGATACAGGACCGCGCTGTTCACTTCTCCTCACATACTCAGATACAATGAACGCATGCAGATCAACGGAGAGCAGATCCCCGACGATGATCTTGTCAGGATTACGGAGGCCGTAAGGAATGCCATCGATCAGACAGAAGAAAAGGTGAACTGGTTCGAGATGGTCATGTGCACGGCGCTCTGCTGGTTCGCCGAGAAAGAAGCTGAGATCGTCCTGTTCGAAGTCGGTGTCGGCGGTCTGCTTGACGGAACGAACGTGATAGATGTTCCTGAATGCGCCGTCATAACCAACATAGGTCTCGACCACACCGGGCAGCTGGGCGATACGGTCGAAGAGATCGCCGCAGTCAAATCCGGAATCATCAAGAAAAACGGGACCGCCGTCATCTACAGAGGTTCTCCATCCGTGGAAAAAGTAATAGAAGACAGGTGTGCTGAAGTATCCGCCAGTCTGGTAAAGGCGGACTTCGACAGCATAAGGTTCATCTCTCAGGACATCTTCGGCCAGACATTCGATGTCTGCGGCTATGAGGCTCTTCATATCCCGCTCACAGGAGAACACCAGCGGAAGAACACCTGTGTTGCCCTGAATGTGATAAAAGTGCTTCGCGATAAGGGATGGATCATCACTGACGAGAACATCCGGGAAGGGCTGGAAGCCACTGTCTGGCCAGTTCGCATGGAAGTCGTATCGAAGGATCCTCTGTTCATCATAGACGGCGGGCACAACCCGCAGTGCGCTCACGCCATTGCGGATGCCCTGACCGAACTGCTTCCCACCGGGACCCGCATCGTTTTCATGACCGGGATCATGGCTGACAAGAACTACGAGGAGTTCATGCGTATCCTCTCAACTGTTTCAAAAGAATTCGTCACCGTGGCAGCTGATTACCACCGTGCTCTCTCTGCTGATGATCTCGCGGAATTCATCGACAGTCTCGGCCTTCACGCTACGATGTGTTCTACCGTGGAAGAAGCTATCAGGACTGCAATAGAACTGGCTGACGGCGGAGCAGTCTGCTGTGCAGGTTCCCTGTACCTCGCTGGCGAAGCCAGAGCTGTTTTTTCTTCCGACACCAGTCTGGAGAGACTGGTATAGTCCGGGGCCCTGTCAGCTCTTGATCCTCTGGAAAACACCTCCACAAAGAAAACCGGACAGTGGGTCCGGTTTTTGTATTTATAGATGAATTTTCTTTCTTTTTATCTCTAACTTATAGTAAAATTAGTAAAGAACTGACGTGCCGCCGGAGAATCGGAGGATCCGAATACGATTCCCATAAATGCTCCTGCGGATAAACGACACAGAACAGCCGAAGATCAGCTGCTGCAAGCTTTTTTTACGGCTGGTAATACAACAAAGGAGACAAGTTCTATGATCAAGATCGATGCAAATGCCATCGCTACCACAAAGGCCGGCAAACTGCAGGGCGCTGAGATAGACGGTGTCTACCGTTTCCTCGGCATCCGTTATGCGCAGTCCTCGGCGGGCAAGAACAGGTTCATGCCCCCCCAGCCGCTGATTCCGTGGGACGATGTAAAGCCCGCTCTGTCATATGCCGGAAAATCCTGGCAGTGTGACACCCCCCGCATGGAGGATCCCGAGATCCGCTGCACAAGATATCCTTCCGCATACGAGAAACTCATGACCGGAAGCAATGAGATGGGCGGAGACGGTGATGAAGACTGCCTGGCTTTGAACCTCTGGACCCCCGGACTTAACGACGGTAAGAGACGCCCCGTCATGGTATGGTTCCACGGCGGCGGAAACATCGCCGGTGCAGCCGAGGCCGACTGGCACGACGGCTTCAACATGGCCAAGAATGAGGATATCATCTTCATCTCTGTAGGACACAGACTCGGCATCTTCGGATATCTGTATCTGTGCGATCTCGACGAGCGCTTCAAGGACTGCGCCAACGTCGGCCATCAGGACATGGCAGCTGCTATGCAGTGGATCCATGACAACATCGAAGCGTTCGGCGGAGATCCCGGCAACGTCACCATCGTCGGACAGTCCGGTGGCGGCGGAAAGGTCGCGAACCTCATGTCCATGCCGATGGTCAAGGGCAACGTCCACAAGGCCATCATCCAGTCCGGCGGATTCCGCGGTGCTACTCCGGAAGAAGGAGCCGCTATGACCAAGCAGTTCCTCGACTTCCTCGGCATCGACAAGACCAATATCGATAAGCTCTGGGATTACACCCCGCAGGAACTCATCAAGAAGCAGAGAGAGATCAATGCCACCCGCACAGTCGGCACATACTTCGTATGCCCGGTCGTCATGGACGGCAGAGTAGTGAAGTATGACCCGTTCGACGGCGCTGAAGGCTCCGAATTCTGCAAAGACATCACCCTCATCACCGGCTATGACAAGGACGACGCAGTCCTGACGGCCCTGATGGATCCCAAGATGTTCAAGTGGACGGAAGAGGATGTCAAAAACGCCATCAAGAATCTCGGATTCGACGATGCCCAGGCTGACGATATCATCAGGATCTACAAGGGCTACATCGGCGAAGATGCACAGCCCGTACATCTCTTCACCACGTTCCTCAACGACCGCAATCACACCAAGGCCACCTATACCAGGGCCCATTCAAGAGAACTGGTCGGCGGCGGCGCTCCGGTCTACAGCTACTGCTTCATGAGAGAAGGCAACGACCCCGAGTTCAGAGCCGTTCACGGCGTTGAGATCCCGTTCTTCTTCGGAAACGCGGACTATGCTCCGGCTCTCTGGAACTGCGACACCCACTATGACGCGATGAAGCTCAATGTAGCCGCGCGTTCCGCATGGGCTGCATTCGCCAGGACCGGCAACCCCAGCAACCCCTACATGCCCGTATGGAGACCTTATGACAGCGAGACCCGCTACACGATGTGCGTGGATATCGAGAGCAAGCTCGTGAGCAAATATCATGAGAAAGCTTATGATTACGTCTTCTAAGCCGGACAGACTATAACCGCAAAAGCCCGCAGACAGCAAAGTCTGCGGGCTTTTTTATCATGCTGATAACTGTCAGTTCTCGATCTGTTCGACGTAAGCTTTCACAAGCAGGTCCTTCAGCTCGGTATCCTCTTCAACGTATGTAGTAGGTGTGTCTCCCCAGAACATCACATTGGGCTCCTCAAGCGTAAACGGTTTCCAGTGCGGCTGCGGCAGACCGGTGATGTCCAGGCCGTTCGGATCTCCCTTCTTGATGAAGAAGCACAGAGCGTTGCACATCTGCCTTGCCAGGTCGTAGTGCTTTCCGGTAAAAGGTCTCCAGCACTTCGCCAGTGTCTCAAAGTGGAACCAGAGGTCGGAAGAATGGAACGTTCCCGGATGGTCGTATCCCGGCATCTCCGGATTGAACTTGTACAGATAGACCGTGTAGTCATTGCCGTACTTCCTGTCTAATGTCTTCATTG
>JAFYZG010000134.1 GCA_017548825.1 Oscillospiraceae bacterium | reverse complement strand
GCGATGAATACCCTTAAGGCGGTGTGACCATGGTAGATGTGATAAAAGTCAAAAAGACATACAACAGGTTCAAAGCCAACAGGGTCAGGGCGATAGACAACACGACGCTGCATCTGGAGGACAAAGGCCTCGTGGCCATCCTCGGCAACAGCGGAAGCGGAAAGACCACCCTCCTCAACATGATCGGAGGTCTGGACAGACCGGACGGCGGAAAGATCATCGTCAACGGAAAGAGGATGAACGGCCTTTTCGCTGGCAGGACCGACAGCATCAGGAGCGTCAGTATCGGGTACATCTTCCAGAACTACCATCTGCTGGACGACATGACGGTGTTCGACAACGTTGCCATCGTCCTGAGGATGCTGGGCGTCAGGAAAAAGAAGAAGATCGCCGAGTGCGTCAACTACGTGCTGGATCAGGTCGGACTGTACAGATTCAGGAACAGACCGGTCGACACGCTGTCCGGAGGAGAGCGCCAGCGCGTCGGCATAGCCAGAGCGCTGGTCAAGAACCCGTCCATAATCATCGCCGACGAGCCTACGGGGAACCTGGATTCCAGAAACTCTCTGGAGGTCATGAGGATCATCAAGAAGATCTCCGAAGACAAGTTGGTCATCCTGGTCACCCACGAGAAGGAACTTGCGAAGTTCTACGCCACCAGGATAATCACAGTAGTGGACGGAAAGGTGACGGAGGACAGAGAGAACGATCACGACGAGGAACTGGATTACAGGATAGACGGGAAGATCTATCTGCAGGACATGCCGGAGTCCGAGAAGATATCCGGGGAAGGCGTGGATGTCACATATTACTCAGACAGCGACAAAAAAGTAGACCTCAGGATCGCGGTCAAGAACGGAAACATATATGTGCAGAGCTCCTCGGGCAAGGTCGACGTCATCGACGACAGGTCCGCGATAGAACTGGTGGACGACCATTACCGCAGGATCAGCAGGGACGAGGACAGCGGCAGCAGCTTCGATTATTCAAAACTGGATACCGGAAAGAAGAGGCTCCGCTATCATTCCATATTCGGGCCGGCCCGCATGATGATCAACGGATTCAGGACCGTGTTCGGATACAACCTTATAAAGAAGATACTTCTCATAGGATTCATGCTGGCTGCGGGATTCATCATGTACGCCGTGAGCAACAGCATCGGAATAACCACTGTAACGGACAGTGAGTTCGTGGAACTGGATCCGGGATACGTGTTCGCCGAGACCAACAATAATTCGGTGGAACGGTTCCTGAGATTCGAGGAGTCAGACGCCGTCGACTATATCATGCCGGGCGATTCCAAAGTGACTTTATCGGTCGATTACTCGGGTTACTATTATCAGACCAACGGCACCAGGGACAGTTTCAAGGCATCCATGACCGCAAAGGACAAACTGACGGAAGCGGACCTGAAAGCCGGGACTCTCGGAGAAGGACCGCAGGATATAGTGATCGACGAGCAGGTCATCAACGGCATCATAAACGATATGTCGGGATACATGATCGGATTCCGAAAGGCTGAAGACTATATCGGCGTCGAAGTCATGATCGGGAATACGCTTGAGCCTTTCACGATAACCGGCGTCTGCAGCAGACAGAGCCCGTGCGTCTATATCGACAGGGAGATGTTCAGGGACATCCTTCTCTACGGAAGCAGCAGCGATTTCTATGATCCCTACGACAAAGGCGGGACAGCTGCGGGTGAGAACAACGAGGAAAACAACTGCACCGTGACAGATTACGGGAGGGCTCCCGAGTCTTTCAAGATCAAGAGGGGAAGACTGCCTGAGGAGGACTACGAGATCGCGGTCAGCTATGACCAGAGATACACCTACGCACTCAACAAGCAGACGAAGCTAAAGGTCAACGGAACGCAGCTCACGGTGGTCGGATATTACACTGTGGCAGACGGCGAGGACAGCAGCGCCATCTACTCAAATGCCAACACGGTGTTCTACAAATACGTGGCTACGTCTGCCGGGCTCACCGTTATGCCGAAAGATCAGGACGAAGTCATAGGCATGTTCGGCAGCGAAGAGATCAATGCCTACTCCACATACGAGCGGAGCAAGAGCGAGTACAAGAAGCAGATGGCAGAGAAGGTGAGGTCGACGCTCATCCTCGCAGCGATCGCGACAGGCATCTCCCTGGTGGAGATATTCCTGATGCTCAGGGCCTCATTCCTCTCCAGAGTAAAGGAAGTCGGAACACTCAGAGCCATAGGTCTCAAGAGGATAGATGTCTGCAAGATGTTCCTCGGTGAGATACTGGCGATAACGCTGCTGACGGCACCTGCGGCCTTCGGCGCGGTCGGATACGTGCTGTCGGGATTCACCAACTACGCGTATCTGGCGACCAGATACGTGATGGACTGGAGAGTGGTAGCGATCAGCGCTGCGATAGTCCTCGTGTCCAATCTCCTGGCCGGGCTGCTGCCGGTGATCTGGACCGTCAGGAAGACGCCTGCACAGATCCTGGCAAGGACCGACGTGGACTGAGATACAGAAGAGATCAAAAAGAGTTCAGACGGCATCGTCTGAACTCTTTTCAGGTATATTGGTGTTTTCTGTTTTCAGTCGGAGTTCTGATCCAGCCAGTCGGCCACCGCACCGAGATCGGGGAGGACCGCGGCGCAGAGATCAATAACATCCGGGGAGGGATGCCTGAGATCCGGTATGCATACCGGGATCATCCCGGCTGCATGTGCAGCTCTTATGCCATTGGCGGAGTCTTCCAGGACAACACATTCGGACGGTTCTGATCCCAGCAGCTCGGCTGCTTTGAGAAACAGATCCGGGGCGGGTTTTCCGCGCTCCACCAGTTTGCTGTGTGACACCGCGTCCATACGCTCAAACACGCCGTGGACTCCGAGGAGGGTCTTTATCCAGTAAAGACTGTTGGAGGAAGCCACAGCTTTCCTGAGACCGCGGCTGTCGCAGTAGTCGAGCAGTTCCACGGCGCCTTTCTTGAGGGGAACTCCTCCGGCCGGGGCCAGTTTCTCATATCTCGCGTCCCATTCCGCGAACACGACGTTATAGGGATCGAGGCCGGGGAATCGCTGTCTGATGTGTGCGGCAGAGCTCTCCTCGCTCATGCCGGTCAGTTCGCAGTAATCCTCCAGAGACAGCTCATAGCCGTGTCTTGTAAAGATCTCCTGCCAGATCTCGAACGTCACGCGTTCGGAATCCACCAGGAGACCGTCATTATCAAAAATTACCGAAGTGATCTTCATTTAATGTCAGTTCTGTGAGTCAGCGTCGTCCCTGGCGGCGATCTTTATCAGCCTTACGATGACGGGACTGAGCAGTATGTTGAACAGTACCTCAAACAGGAAGTTGCCTCCCACGAGGCCGAATATCATGTATCTGCCCACGCTCTCGAAGCCGAAGGCTTCAGCCCATCCGGCCAGGGTGTCCATGAAGAAGAGCTTACAGCCCAGCAGGAACACTCCGGTGTTTACTACGGGGCAGATCAGAGCGGCGCATACTGAGGCTATCCAGATGTTGGTGTTTCTGAGAGCTTTGTACACGATCCCCGCCAGAAGTCCCGCCAGGGCTCCCTTGAGAAG